>CAMHEA010000007.1 GCA_946184025.1 uncultured Prevotella sp. | reverse complement strand
TGCCGAAGGCGGTGGAGTCCCAGCCGCGTGTTTCCTGCATGAGGTCTTTGATGGGCGAGAGAATGTCCATGAAAATATAGGAACAGAACATCGCCAGCGCCAATAAAAGAAGTGCTGTCCACCGCATACCGGCGGAGTCTCTAAGTGTTTTCTGAATTGTTTGTACCATCTTTTGCTATTTACGATTTTACTATTTACGATTTATTTTATGGGGATAGACTTTTCGATGTGCCGTCTGCTGTGTCCGACGGCTTCTTCTGGCTTACTTCTTCAGCCAGCGGTCGAGCCAGTTGAAGAAGGTGCGCTGCCAGAGAATGCCATTCTGCGGTTTCAGTACCCAGTGGTTCTCGTCGGGGAAAATGAGCAGTTCGGCAGGAATGCCTCGCATACGGGCGGCATTGAACGCCCCCATGCCTTGGTTGGCATTGATGCGGTAGTCCTTCTCGCCATGGATGCAGAGAATGGGGGTGTCCCACTTGTCTACGAAACGATGGGGTGAGTTCTCGTAGGTCTTACGGGCGCGCTCGGTTTGGTCTTTGTTCCAATAGGCATCGTCGTATTCCCAGTTGGAGAACCATGCTTCTTCGGTGTCGGTATACATGCTCTCAAGGTTGAAGGCTCCGTCGTGGGCAATGAAGCACTTGAAGCGTTTGTCGTGGTGTCCGGCCAGATAATATACGGAGAATCCGCCGAAGGATGCACCGATAGCTCCGAGTCGGTCTTTGTCGACATAGGGAAGGGTTGCTACGGCATTGTCGATGGCGGAGAGATAGTCCTTCATGCATTGTCCGGTCCAGTCGCCACTGATCTGCTCGCACCATTCACTGCCGAAGCCTGGGAGGCCGCGGCGGTTGGGGGCGATGATGACGTAGCCCTGTGAAGCCATGATCATAAAGTTCCACCGATAGCTCCAGAACTGGGAAACGGGGCTTTGCGGACCGCCTTCGCAGAAGAGCAGGGTGGGGTATTTCTTGTTCTTGTCGAAGTCAGGGGGCAGAATGACCCAGTAGAGCATGTCTTTTCCGTCAGAGGTCTTGGTCCAATGAGCTTCGGAGGTGGGCTTGGCCAGCTGGTCGAAGATGTGCTTGTTTTCCTCGGTAAGCTGCGAGATGAGGGTCTTTTCCTTGTTTTTTCCAGGAGTGACAACGTAAAGATCGGCACTCTCGGTGTAGCTATGGCGTTCTACCAGCAGCTGTCTGCCGTTGTTGAGGAGCTGTAGGCTTCCCAAGTCTGCCTTGTAGTCAGTGAGTTGTTTCACCTCACCTTTCCAGTTAATGCTATATAGATTCTCCGTGGCATGCCATACACCGATAAAGTAGAGCAGGGCATCTTTGGTGTCGGACCAGCAATAGTCATCGACATTGGAATCGAAAGACTCTGTCATGTATTTCTTTTCGCCGGTGGCAAGGTTATATACGCAGAGACGGTTACGGTCGCTTTCATAGCCGTTGCGTGCCATGGAGAGCCAGGCGATGTATTTGCCGTCGGGCGAGAATTGTGGGTTGGTGTCGTAGCCTGGATTGTTTTTCAGGTTTTCTTCACTGTTTACCGATTGTGTTGCCATCGTTTTCGTTGCGTCAATCTCCGGCTCTATATAGCCTTCCGGTTTGCAGAGATTCTTGGTCTCTCGCGTACCTATATTATATAGGTAGATGTCGGAGTCGGTAGAGATGGCGTATTGGACGCCCTCTTTCTTCCTGCAAGTGTAGGCAATGAATTTGGAATCTTTGCTCCAGTCGAGTTGTTCGATGCCTCCGAAGGGTGCCATCGGACATTCGTAGGGTTCGCCTTCAAGAATGTCGGTTCCCTCATTGACACCGCCAGCTGTGACTTCGGCAACGAAAGGGTGGGGGATGGATTCAACGTAATGGTCCCAGTGACGATAGTTCATGTCGGTCGCTAAACGTCCGGTAGCCTTAGGCAGGTCGTCGGGATTCTTCTGAATGGATCCGTGGTAGGGAAGGCTCTTGATGAGAATGACGTGTTTGCCGTCAGGAGAGAACTTGTAACCTTCAATCTCCGTGGCATCATGGGTAAGTTGCTTACGGTCTGTACCGTCGGGATTCATGCTCCATAGCTGTCCGTCGGTGAGGAAAGCGATGCGTTTTCCGCCTTCTATCCATGTGGCATCGGTCTCATTTTTTTCGGAGATTGTCAGTTGTTTCTTGTTTGAACCGTCGGCATTCATAGTGTAAAGGATTTGATGTCCTCGGTTTTCCTTGACGCTGTAATAGCCAACCTGATAGACAATCAGCTTGCCGTCGGGGGAGGCCTGTGCGCTGCCGATGCGACCCATGGCCCATAGAGCCTCGGGTGTCATTCGTTCGCTGTTGAGTTTGATGTCGTTCTTGCCAATCATTTCTTGTGCGTTGATGGACGCTGGCAATGCCAGCAGGGCCATGAAACCCCATGTCAGTGTCTTTTTCATAGTGCAGGTTATTTCTTTTTGACGGGATCGCAAGTCAGGTTGCATCCCAGTTTCTTAAATATCTTATGGTCTACTTCGCTAAGTATCACGGTGCTGTGTACTTGACAATTTCTCAGTTGGGGCAGCTGTGCTAAAGCCAGACGGCAGTTTTCATCGTGCTGGGAAAGCACGGACAGTGCCACAAGCACCTCGTCGGTGTGCAGACGGGGATTCTTCCCACCGAGATATTCAATCTTTGTCTTTTGGATGGGCTCAATCATGCTTTGCGGAATGAGTTTCACCTCATGGCCAATGTGAGCTAAATGCTTCGTGACGTTGAGAAGAAGGGCTGCGCTACATCCAAGCAGTGGGCTGGATTTCGCGGTGATAATCGTGCCGTCTTCCAGTTCCATGGCGGCAGAGGTGTGTCCTGTCTGCTGCCTCATCTCGTTAGCAGCCACGGTGACACGGCGGTCTGCTGTCGTAATTTTAGCTTGGTTGAAGAGAATACGGATTTTGTTGACTTCATTCTCGTTGTCCGCCCCATTAACCATCTTGTTGGTTGCAGCGTAATAACGACGGATAATTTCGTCGCGTGAAGCCTGGCAGCACACTTCATCGTTGGAGATGCAGAAGCCGACCATGTTGACTCCCATGTCTGTAGGAGACTTATAAGGATTCTCCCCGTAGATGCCTTCAAAAAGTGCATTTAAGACAGGGAAGATTTCTATGTCCCGGTTGTAGTTGACGGCAATCTTGTCATAGGCCTCTAAATGGAACGGATCAATCATGTTGACATCGTTCAGGTCGGCAGTAGCGGCCTCATAGGCTATGTTGACAGGGTGCTTCAAGGGAAGATTCCAGACTGGGAATGTTTCGAATTTGGCATATCCGGCACGGATTCCCCGTTTGTTTTCGTTATATAACTGACTGAGGCAGGTTGCCATCTTACCGCTGCCAGGTCCCGGAGCAGTCACAATGACAAGGGGACGTTCTGTTTCCACATAGTCGTTTTTGCCAAATCCTTCATCGGATGCAATCAGGTCTACGTTGTGCGGATAGCCGTCAATGGGGTAGTGGATGTAGGATTTGATGTCCATTCGCTCCAGACGATGGCGGAACTGGTCTGCCGTGCGTTGTCCGTCGTAATGGGTGAGTACAACGGAGCCCACCATGAATCCGCGGCTCATAAATTCCTCACGCAGACGAAGCACATCCTCATCGTAAGTGATACCCAAGTCGGCTCGGATTTTGTTCTTCTCGATGTCCTCAGCACTGATGACAATGACGATTTCTATGCTATCGCGCAGCTGTCCGAACATGCGTAATTTGCTGTCAGGCTTGAATCCTGGCAGTACACGGGATGCATGGTGGTCGTCAAAGAGTTTGCCGCCCAGTTCCAGATAGAGTTTGCCGTCGAACTGTGCGATGCGTTCCTTGATATGTTCTGATTGTATTCTGAGATATTTCTCGTTATCGAAACCTATTTTCATATTGCTTTGTCGTAAAAAGAATCAATGTCCAAGACCTTTGCGCTTACGTTCCAGTTCTTCGCGTTTACGTTGCATCTCAGCCTGTTGCTCCTGCATGGCTTGCAGACGTGCGGCCAGACCGCCCATCTTTTTAGGGTTGTTCTTGTTCTCCTTGTAGCGTGCATCGAGAATTGCCAACAGCTTTTCATCGTTTGTCGTCTTGCGCAAGGTCCACATGATGGCTGCGGAGAAAAACAGAGAAATAAAGTAGTAGAAATTCAGACCACTAGAATAGTCGTTGAACATGAAGAAGAACATCACTGGCATAAGGTACATCATCCATTGCATCATCTTCATCTGTTCTGCTTGTTGGCCTACCATTTGGTCTCGTTGCTGTCGCATCGTCATAAACGAATAGAGTACGTTGGCCACACAGAAGAGAATACATGTCAAAGAGAGGTGGTCACCAATAAGCCACAGGTTCTTTCCCCACTCAAAGATGGGGTCATAGGTGCTGAGATCGTCGATCCAGAGGAAACTTTGACCACGCAGTTGAATGGCATTCGGTACAAAGTTGAACATTGCAATCCAGATAGGCATCTGTATGAGCATGGGCAGACAGCCTGCCATTGGACTAACGCCGTATTTTGCATATTCTGCCATCATGGCCTGTTGTTTCTGCATGGCATCTTCGGGCTTGTCGAATTGCTTGGTGGCTTCTTCAAGACGCGGTTTCAGTACACGCATTTTGGCACTACTCATATAGCTTTTCTTAACCAATGGATAAGTGATGAGTTTCAGTAGCAGGGTAATGAGGATCAGGACGATACCCATGGGGATGCCGAGTTTAGTCAGCCAGTCGAATACATAAATGGTGAAGAATCGGTTAATCCATCTTACGATAGGCCATCCCAAGTATACCAGCTTCTGTAAGTCAAGGTCTTTGCCGAACGCACTTTCTTCCTCTGTGTGCTGCAATACTTGGAAATCATTGGGACCGAAGTAGAACTCAAATTCAGAGGGAGTCTTTCCCGATGGATCGAAGAACGTTTTCATCTTCGCCTCATAATCTTTCAGATAGTAGCTGCCTTTCTCTTGGGGTACAGAAGTCAACAGGGAATTTGCGGCAAAGTCAGTCTTGGCAATCATGATTGAGGAAAAGAACTGATCTTTGAATGCTACCCAATCTAATGCTTCTTCAATCTGCTTATCGCGCTTTTCGGTTGTTTCACTCAGATGGTCTGTTCCTCCGTCTTTCTCTTTGTAGGTCAGTGTGGCATAACGGCTCTCAAAGGTAAATCCCTTTTCCTGTTGACGGCAGCGTGATTTCCAGTCTACGTCCATTTGTGTATAGTTCGGGGCAAAAAGCCCAGCCATGCCATTGGCTTGTAGGCTCATGTGCAACATATAGCCCTTACCGAGTCGATAGGTCAAGACAATATCTTTTCCCTCGCCAGCCTTGGCTGTCAGCGTGACTGTTGTGTCAGACTGTTCTGTCGGGGTGAAAAACAGGTCCTGTGTCTCAATGTTGGCCTCTTTGGCTGCCAACATAAAGTTCAGGCTATGGTCGTTTTTGTCGAACAGTGTGAGGTCCTTGGTATCGGATTTGTCTTTGTGATGGCCGGTAAAGTCCTTCAGGATGGCTTTCTGGACGGTTCCTCCTTTTGTGGAAAGCGTCAGTTCCAGTTTGCTGTTCTTCAGTATAATGTCACTGGCCTGACCATCCAAGGCTGTATGGAACAACGCATTCGTATCGGCCTTAGCTTCTTCTGCTGCTTTGGCCAGTTTTGCTTGTGCCAGTTTTGCATCGTTCATCTTCTTGACAGCCGCCAGGGAATCTTTGACAAACTGCTCTCTTTG
The DNA here is from genome assembly GCA_946184025.1 of uncultured Prevotella sp. Classification (GTDB taxonomy): domain Bacteria; phylum Bacteroidota; class Bacteroidia; order Bacteroidales; family Bacteroidaceae; genus Prevotella. Next base: position 23,107 of record CAMHEA010000007.1, on the reverse strand, counting down.
GGCTGCCTGCTGCTCTGCTGACGGTTGGCTGTAAATGCTGAAGCCGATCAGGACGGCTGCAATCAGCACAAATCCAATGATAGTATTCTTATCCATCTTCTTTTTCTATGTATTGTTTTTATTGTTTGTTTTCTATTGCTGTCCTAACAAAATCGAGGAATAGTGGGTGCGGATGCAGTACAGTGCTTTGATATTCCGGATGAAACTGCGTTCCGATGTACCATTTCAGGCCGGGAATCTCGACAATCTCCACCAGGTTGCTCTCTGGGTTTTGTCCCACGCACATCATGCCATGACGCTCATATTCCTTCATATAGTCGTTGTTAAATTCATAGCGGTGGCGGTGACGTTCCTGAAAATGTTCCGACATATAGATGTCAAAGGTGCGTGAACCTTGCCGCAGATAGCAGTCGTAGGCTCCCAGGCGCATCGTGCCCCCCATGTTTGTTATATCTTTCTGTTCTTCCATGATGTCGATGACGTTGTGCGGGGTCTTTTCGTCCATCTCGCGGGAGTTTGCATCGGCATATCCCAACACGTTTCTGGCAAATTCAATGACCATCATCTGCATGCCCAGACAGATGCCGAAGGTCGGAATGTCATGGGTTCTGGTGTAGTGGGCTGCGGCAATTTTTCCTTCAATGCCGCGCTGGCCGAATCCTGGACAGATAAGTATGCCGTCCTGTCCTGCCAGCTTTTCCGCAACGTTATCCTCCGTGATGTCTTCAGAGTTGATGAAGGTAATAACGGTCTTGTGGTCGTTATAGGTTCCGGCTTGTGACAGTCCTTCCCGGATGCTCTTGTAGGCATCTTGTAGGTCATACTTGCCCACGAGTCCGATGTGAACCTCTTTCGTTGCTTTCTTGCGTCGGTCAAGGAAATTTTTCCAAGGTCCCAGTGCTGGCCGTTCACCGATTGGTTCTCCGAACTTTCTCAATATAGCTTCGTCTAATCCTTGGTTCTGCATGTTCACCGGCACCTCATAGATGCTTGGTAAATCCTCACTCTGTACCACACAGTCAAGATCCACATTGCAGAAACGTGCCACCTTTTTGCGAACCTCTTCATCAAGATGCACTTCCGTACGCAACACAAGGATATCCGGCTGGATGCCGACGCTTTGCAGTTCCTTCACCGAGTGCTGAGTAGGCTTTGTCTTCAGCTCTCCGGCAGCCTTCAGGTAGGGCACATACGTCAGGTGTACACAGCAGGCGTTGCGTCCCAGTTCCCATTTCATTTGTCGGATGGCTTCCATATAAGGTGCGCTTTCTATGTCTCCGATGGTTCCACCGATTTCCGTAATCACGAAGTCGTAGTGGTATTTCTGTCCCAGCAGCTTCATATTGCGCTTGATTTCATCGGTGATATGTGGCACTACTTGAATGGTTTTACCCAGATAGTCGCCCCGGCGCTCCTTGTCTATCACGGCTTTGTAGATGCGTCCGGTAGTCAGTGAGTTGGCTCGTGTTGTCTGGATGCCCGTAAAACGCTCATAGTGCCCCAGGTCCAAATCCGTTTCCATCCCGTCCACCGTAACGTAGCATTCGCCATGCTCGTAGGGATTCAGTGTACCTGGGTCTATGTTGATGTACGGGTCGAACTTCTGGATGGTGATGTTATATCCCCTTGCTTGTAGGAGCTTTCCTATAGACGACGAGATAATGCCCTTTCCCAGGGAAGAAACCACGCCGCCCGTCACAAAAATGTATTTCGTCTCAGCCATAGTGTATTTATGTTGTTTATGTTGTTTACGTTGTGTTTCTTGTCAATTTAAGGTGCAAAGTTACATAAATTTATTGATATTTGCCATGACGAATGCGAAAAAATGCTTTCTTTTCATTACCTTTGCACCATTGAACCAATCCTTTTCCTGTGTCCGCTGACAACCATAGCGCAGTCGGAATCAGACACTTTGTCTGTAAAAAAAACATACAAAAGCTATCAGATGACGGCACCTTTGACTTTCTTTCATGATGTTGCGAGAAATGCCTTCAGTGCCAGCAGGCCGATGACCGTTGAGGATTCACTGCTACTTGACCAATACCTGAAACATCCTGAACTGATACAAAACACACAGAATAAGATAGATAAGTATGGCCCGTTAGAGGAAAAAGACAATAAGGAACTGAAAAACGAAACAAATCTGGTTGAGAAGGCATCTACAGGCAACATGGACATTGCGCTGCTGCCTGTCGACGTGAAGCTCATTAAACCTAATTTCTGGACTGTTAAGGGCGATTATTCCTTACAATTCATGCAAAACTTCGTTTCGGGAAACTGGTATAAAGGCGGTGAAAGCAACTACGCCATGCTGGGAGCTGTCACCATGGAAGCCAACTTCAATAACAAGCAGAAGGTAAAGTGGGACAACAAACTGGAAATGAAACTTGGACAGCAAAACTCCCGTACCGACTCAGTACACCGTCTCAAATCCACCGAGGATCTCCTGCGACTCACTTCCAAACTGGGACTCCAAGCATCTAAGAACTGGTACTATACGCTTCAGATGGTGGCCAACACCCAGTTCACTCACTCCTACAAAAGCAATGATCCCGAACTGTATGCTGACTTCATGGCACCCTTTAATCTCAACCTCTCGTTGGGTATGGATTATAATGTGGACTGGTTTGACCATCGGTTCAAGGGAACCTTTCACTTGGCTCCCGTGGCCTACAACATGAAATACACGCGCCTTCCTGCTCTCGCAGAGCGGCTCGGCATCGATGCCGGACACCACATACAGAAGGATCTCGGAACCCAGTTTACCGTTGACCTAACCTGGGAATTCAGCGACATTATCAAGTGGAAAACCCGCATGTACGGCTATACGACCTTCCGACGCATGGAATACGAATGGGAAAACACTTTCGTCTTCCAGTTGAACCGATGGCTGGCCGCCCAGCTTTTCGTCTTCCCGCGTTTCGACGATTCCGTCACTCGTGACGGTCATCATGGCTATTGGCAGTTCAAGGAATTCTCCAGCATTGGCCTCACCTATTCATTCTGAGGTTCTCCGTGATAGTTCCCCACTGTAGACTACGTTTAGCCGGAAGAACAAAGCTTTATCCAAACAAGGCGCGGAGGGCTTCTTCTACCTTGCGGACAGGATGGAGCTCAATCTGGAAATGGCGGTGAGCGAGTCCTTGCATGTTGTATTTGGGGATGATAATGTGGTTGAAACCGAGCTTCTCGGCTTCAGCAATGCGCTGCTCAATGCGGCTGACGGGCCGCACCTCACCGCTCAGTCCCACTTCGCCGGCCATGCACCAGCCGCTCTCAATGGGCGTGTCGACGTTCGATGAGAGGACGGCTGCAATGACGCTGAGGTCCATGGCGAGGTCGGTGACGCGCAGACCGCCGGCAATATTCAGGAAGACGTCTTTCTGCATCAGCTTGAACCCGACACGTTTTTCCAATACAGCCAACAGCATGTTGAGCCGCCGCTGGTCGAAACCCGTGGCAGAGCGTTGTGGCGTGCCGTAGGCAGCACTGGAGACGAGTGCCTGTGTCTCCACAAGGAAGGGACGCAGCCCTTCGATGGCACTGGAGATGGCAATGCCCGAAAGGTCTTCCTGATGTTGGGCGAGGAGGAGTTCTGACGGATTGGACACCTGTCGCAGACCGTTGTGCTGCATTTCGTAGATGCCGAGTTCGGAGGTGGACCCGAAGCGGTTCTTGATGGAGCGCAGGATGCGATAGATATGGTGCTGGTCTCCCTCGAACTGGATGACGGCATCGACGATGTGCTCTAATATCTTCGGGCCGGCCAGGCTGCCTTCCTTGGTGATGTGGCCGATGAGGACGACGGGCACGCCGCTCGATTTGGCAAAGCGGAGCAGGGCAGAGGCGCATTCGCGCACCTGTGAGAGGGAGCCTGGCGAGCTGTCTACGTCTTCCGTGGCAATGGTTTGTATGGAGTCGACAATGACAAGTTCGGGTTTCACCTCTCGAATATGTGCGAAGATGGCCTCTAGTGAGGTTTCTGTGAGGATGAGCAGGTTGTCGTGGCTGAATGACGGCATTTGTTTGCCGATGCGTTCGGCGCGCATCTTCAGTTGATGGGCACTTTCCTCTCCGCTGACGTAGAGGATCTGCTTTTCCGGCATGTTGAGGATGGTTTGGAGAGTAAGCGTACTCTTGCCGATGCCAGGCTCGCCGCCCAGCAGAATGATGCTTCCAGGTACAAGCCCGCCGCCCAGTACGCGATTCAGTTCACCGTCGTGGGTGTCTATGCGTGCTTCGTCGCGGTTGGGAATGTCGCGTAGCCGCATGGGCTGATTGCTGCTGCCGCGTGCCGTGCGCACGCTTTGCGCGGCCGATTGGGCTGCCATAGTGCCTGTGTCGGCGGCTATACGTATCTCCTTGAAGGTGTTCCATTGTCCGCAACTCGGGCACTTGCCAATCCATTTGGTTGATTCCTGTCCGCAATTTGAGCAGACGTATGCTGTCTTGTCTTTTGCCATGGCTATGCTGTTTTGTTCTGCATGCAAATTTACACATTATTATTGAATTACGCTTATGCCTGCCATGGATTTTATTGCAATTTCCGTTCGGGTGCATTTGCCTTTCACTTTGTGGCTTTCTCCAGCTGAATCCTGCTTTTTCCGACATGCTTGGCGGCCTGAAATGGGCACGTTCTGGCCTTGGCTGATGCGCATGGACCGGGTAATATAGGCTTTGTTACTTGGCAATATAGGGCAAATTGCTTTCCAAGATAGGGTATATCATAGGATAATATAGGGTTTATTGCTTCGTTGCTGATGGTTGTCTGGGGGACAGGGGGAGCCCTTTCTACTTGTAAAAGTGGATGAATTGGTTTCTTGTCTAACGAATCCGTACCCTAAAAAACGCGTGTCCGGACAAACGAATTTATTCGTTTCTTGCTCGCTTACTTGTTTTTTCGTATCTTTGCAGACATGATGAGAATTTGGAAAATATGGATAATAGGCTGTGCCGTGTTGTGCGTTGCAGCTTGCGGCGAGTCGGATGAGACACGGCAGCAACGGGCTAAGGCTGAACAGGACAAGCTGGATGCCGCCGACAGGGCGGCACTGAAAGTTGGGGTGATGCCTACACTGGATTGCCTGCCGATTTATTTGTTGGCAGACAGCGTGTTCTATGACACGACGAAAGTGGATATTCGTCTGCGTCCGTTTACGGCACAAATGGACTGCGACACGGCTTTGTTTGGTGGCAGCGTGGAAGGAAGCGTGACGGATTTGGTACGGGTTGAACGGCTACGGCGGCGTGGTCTTCCGTTGAAGTGCGTTACTTCAACGAATATTCATTGGCAGCTGATAGCCAATAAGAAAGCACGTCTGAAGGATCTTTCCCAGTTTGGAGATAAAATGGTGGCTATGACGCGTTTTTCTGCTACGGATCTGTTGACGGACAAGGCTGTGAAGAAGGGCAAGCCGAAGTATCCTGTCTATAAGGTGCAAGTCAATGATGTCAATATACGGCTGCATATGATGCAGAACGATGAGATTGACGCGGCGTGGATGGCTGAACCGCAAGCCACGGCGGCCCGGCTGGCTGGCCATAATATGGTGACCGACTCGCAGCAGGATTCATTGCGGCTGGGAGTGGTGGCATTCCGTGTGGCGGTGTTGGCCGACGACAAGCGTGATGCGCAGGTGCAGGAATTTCTAAAGGCTTACAATCGGGCTGTGGACGACATCAACAAGAAGGGTGTGAAGCACTATGCGGCATTGATTCATAAGTATATGGGAATGGATGAGACTGTGGCGGGGAAGCTGCCAGACGTGAAATATGACCAAGTCAGAGAACCTTTGCAGAAAGATGTGGCCGCAGCGCAGCAGGCTTTTTGACAGGATTATCCTGATTGAATGACAATGATGTGCTATGTCTGATAAAAAACATACATTGAACGAGGCGAAGGAGCTGGTCTGCAAGCATGAGCTGGGATCGGCACTCGATGTTTTGCGCCAAGTGTTGGAGGATGAACCCTATCTGGGTGGGCACGACCGGCTGGAGAAAATAGCCGGCGACTATAGCCTGATGCTTGACTTCATGCGCCGAGGATATGCCGATGAACAGCGGGAGATGCTGTTTGGAAAACTGTTGTATAAGACCTTCGTACTTGTTACGGATATGGAGTGCATGTGGAACCGGCGAAACAAGGGGCTCTATGTGGAAGCCTTGCGCGAAGCCGGTAGCCAGAACTGGTCGAATGAGTTCGTGAAATCGGTACTGGAGGGCTTTGTTGCCGATCTGACGATGCTTTCGCTGGAGCCGGAAGCAGTACGCGAGCGCAAAAGCCGCGGACTCTATGAACGTCATCAGTTGTTTATGAGCCGACTGTTTTCGGCTTTATGGACTTCCCTTTCGTGGTCTGAGGCTGACGAGGCATTTTACTGTCGTTTGTTGCTTTCGCCGACGATAGATGCCAATGACAGCTTGTTGATTCTCAGTGCATTGACGATAGCTTGTCTCAATCATTTTGACCGGTGGAAGCTCAGGCTCTTTGCTGAGGTTTGGCAGCAGGCTGCCAATGAGGTGTTGAGACAGCGGGCACTGGTAGGATGGGCGTTGGTGCTGCCTTCAGTGGATTTTCATGTCGTTCCCGGATTGTCGGAAATGGTGCATGACTTCCTGTCGGACGAGCCGACTCGGAAGGCTCTTCTGGAGTTGCAGATACAGATTTTCTACTGTATGAATGCGGAGCGTGACCAGCAGGAGATACAAAGGGATATCATGCCTACGTTGATGAAAAACAAGAATTTCAATGTGACACGCTTCGGTATTACAGAGAAAGAGGACGACCCGATGCAGGATATTCTGCATCCAGAAGCCGCAGACAAGGCCATGGAGGAATTGGAACAGAGTATCCAGCGCATGATGGAGATGCAAAAGGCGGGTTCGGACATCTATTTCGGAGGTTTCTCCCAGATGAAACGCTTTCCCTTTTTCAGTCCAATGGTCAACTGGTTTGTTCCGTTTTACGCGGAGCACCCGGGGCTTTCATTGGTCAGAGAGAAGTTAAATGGTAGCCGTTTCATGCAGATTTTGTTGACAAAGGGACCTTTCTGTGACTCAGACAAATATTCCTTTGCTTTGGCGTTGTCGGACATCTTTGACCGAATGCCGGCTCATTTGCGGGAACTTTTCAATAGTGAGGAGGCGATGGGGATGAACGTTGCAGGGGATGAAGTGCGGTCGCCTGCTTATATCCGGCGTATGTATCTGCAAGACCTGTATCGCTTTTTCAAGGTATTCCCACGGTGCCGTGACCTTGCGAATCCTTTTGCCCGCCAATGGATGAATGCAGACTATAAGGAAAGCCATGCCTTTTTCTTCATGTCTGGTTTGCTGGATGTGGATGTATTGCATCCGTACAAAATTGAGCTGGGGCAGTTCCTGCTTAAGAAAGGACGTTGGGAAGAACTGAACCTGCTCCTCTATTCCTTTGTCAGTGCCGTACCGGAGACGGCAGACTATTTCCTCTTGACAGCCTACTCAGATCTGCACGAAGGGCTATATACTTCTGCTTGCCATTCTTTCCGAAAGGTTTTGGAGATGGAACCGAACCACATGCAGGCATTGAAGGGATTAGCGCGTGCATGTCTGATGGATGAAAACTATCAGGAGGCGGAAGAAGTCTATGCTGCTCTCTTGTCCCACCATCCACAGCGTAGAGGCTGGGCGTTAAACAGATGCATTGCTTTACTTAAGCTGGAGCGCATTGATGAGGCTGTGGAGTTGCTTTATAGGCTGGATTTTGAATATCCCGATGATGACGATGTAAAGCGCATATTGGCATGGGGACTGCTGTGGCAGGGGCGGCAAGAAACAGCCCGGAAACTCTATGAGGCACTGTTGGCGGGCAAACCGACAGCGGAAGATTTTCTGAATGCTGGCTATTGTTGCTGGATGCAGGGCGAGGTGGAGCGAGCTGTTACCTTGTTTCAGGGCTACACAGCTACAAGTTCCCATCCGTTGGCCTTTGAATTTTCCAAAGATGCAGCCTTACTGAAACGTCGTCACCTCTCAGATACGGAGATTCAGCTGATGTGCGATCTTGTACGGGGCTTCTGAAAAGGCCTGAAAGTGTGTAGAATCAATAAAAAAGCACTTTCCCGATTGATTTAGGGGAAGTGCTTTTTTCATATTTTCGAATGGGGAATGCCCATTCTGTATCCTTATGCATTCATTGAAAGGAGGAATTCTTCGTTGTCGCGTGTCTTCTGCATGCGGTCGTGGATGGAGTTCATGGCCTCGATGGAGTTCATGTCGGCAATATACTTGCGGAGAATCCACATCCGATCGAGTGTCGTCTTGTCTTGCAAGAGGTCGTCGCGGCGCGTACTTGACTGTACCAGATTGACAGCTGGGAAGATACGCTTGTTAGACAGCGAGCGGTCGAGTTGCAGTTCCATATTACCCGTGCCCTTGAATTCCTCAAAGATGACCTCATCCATCTTTGAACCTGTGTCTATTAGTGCCGTAGCAATAATGGTCAGCGAACCTCCACCTTCAATATTTCGTGCTGCACCAAAGAATCTTTTTGGCTTCTGTAAGGCGTTGGCATCTACACCACCGGTCAGGACTTTGCCTGATGCAGGGCTCACCGTATTATAGGCGCGCGCCAGTCGCGTGATGGAGTCAAGGAAGATGACTACGTCGTGGCCGCATTCAACCATACGTTTGGCCTTCTCCAGCACGATACCTGCAATCTTCACATGACGCTCGGCGGGCTCGTCGAAGGTCGAGGCAATGACCTCTGCATTCACCGTACGAGCCATGTCGGTCACTTCCTCCGGCCGCTCGTCGATCAAAAGCATCATCAAATAGGCTTCAGGGTGGTTTGCCGCAATCGCATTGGCAATATCCTTCATCAGTATCGTCTTACCCGTTTTAGGTTGAGCGACAATCAGTGCACGCTGTCCCTTACCAATGGGCGAGAACAAATCTACAATACGTGTGGACATGTTTGTCGTCCGCAGATCGCCACAGAGGGTGAATTTCTCATCCGGGAACAGCGGCGTGAGGTGCTCAAAGGGGATGCGGTCGCGTATTTCTGAGGGATGGCGGCCATTGATCTTGTCGATGCTTGTCAGCGGGAAATACTTCTCCCCGTCGTGCGGCGGACGTACATGACACTCCACGACATCACCGGTCTTTAGCCCGTAGCGTTTGATTTGCGGGCTGGCCACATACACGTCATCTGGTGAAGACAGGTAGTTATAGTCGCTTGAACGCAGGAAACCGTATCCGTCGGGCATCACCTCTAACACGCCATTGGCCGTAATGAGGTCGGAAAAGTCATATTTCTCCTTGCCCGTAGCTGCTGCCTGTTGATAGACGGGCACGGCTGGTGTCTGAAGGGGAGTCATCGGCCGGTCAAACATGTCGAAACTGGGTACGGCACTTTGGTCTTCTATGGGCAGATCGACAATGGTGATAAAGTCTGTACCGTCTCCCGGATCTCCCGGCCATACGCCTTCGGCAATCGCATTGCGTGTCTCCTCAGCCGATTCGTTATGTGCATGAACTTTGGCCTGTAATTGTGCGAGCAGGTTTTCCTGTCCCTCCTCGTTCTCCTGATGCCCGTCTTCAATGAATCCGGCTTCAGGTACGGCTTCCGTGGCGGCAGGCTCTTCTGCCGGTTCTTGCTCGTCGGCCAAGGCTTCGGCTTCTTCCTGCTCCCTTTTCATGGCTTCTGCGGCGGCAATAGCCTCCAATTCTGCCTTAGATTTACGGCCTCTGTGCTTCGGGAAGGCTGACAACGGGTCGGTAGCAGGCTGCTCGGCAACCGCTGCCGGAGCTTCCTTCGATTCCTTGTCCGCCACCTCGTCTTTGAAAAGTCCCGGTTGCGGCTCGTTCGTCACCTTATTTTTCTTCACGTCAAAGTTCTCTCCTTCCTTACCATTCACGGAGTAGACGCGGTCTTCAGCCTTCTTGGCAATGCGTGTACGTTTGCGTTTGGGTGCGCTTGTCGCGTTCAGGCTACCTTCCACGGCCTGTTTGTCCAGAATGGCATAGACGATTGTCTCTTTGTCGTCGCCTGAATTGAATTCCGCACCTAACTCTGTTGCGATGTTTTCCAATTCGGAAACATCCTTTGATAATAATTCTTCTTTATTAAACATATATAAATATGTATAGGGAATTTGGTTGAAATGAAAGCGTTTCAACGAATGCAAACGCTCTCGTATGATAAAATCGGATGCAAAGATAAACTTTTTCCGCGAGAGAAACGAAGCGAAAGCGGAGAGTTTTTGCGTCGTTAACAAAAATTATGGAATCCGGAAACTTTATGCCAATTCGCTCAGTTCAAGCCAACGCATGCTCTTTTCGTCCAGTTCTTCCTTGAGCAATGGCAGCCGTTTGCTTTTCTCAGTCAGTTCTTCTATGCTGAGTTGCCCACTGCACAAGGATTCCTCCACTTGTTTCTGTTCTTCTTCCAAGGCCGCAATGTCTTTCTCCAGTTGCTCAAACTCACGTTTTTCTTTATACGACATCTTGCGTTTGGCAGTCGGTGCACTGGCTCCCGATTGTCTTTGCGTGGTGGGTGTCGCTACGGTGGGGGTATTTTTGCTTGCTGTCAGTTCTTCTTTTGATTTCAGTGCTGACCACGTCCGGTATTGTGTGTAGTTTCCAGGGAAGTCTTGAATGGCTCCTTGCCCTTTGAAGACAAGCAGGTGGTCGACCACTTTGTCCATGAAATAGCGGTCGTGGCTGACCACAATGACACATCCGGGGAAGTCCTGCAGGTATTCTTCCAGAATCTGCAATGTCTGTATGTCAAGGTCATTGGTCGGCTCGTCGAGCACTAAAAAGTTGGGATTCTTTATCAGTATGGTGCACAGGTATAGCTTACGCTTCTCTCCGCCGCTGAGTTTGTAGACGTAGTTGTGCTGCTGTTCAGGCGTAAAGAGAAAGTGCTGGAGAAACTGTGAAGCAGAAAGGTGCTTGCCTCCGCCCATGTCGATGTATTCGGCGATGTCCTTCACCACATCGATGACTTTCTGATCGTCGCGGAATTGCAACCCGTCTTGTGAGAAATAGCCAAATCGCACGGTCTCTCCGATGTCGAACCGGCCACCGTCAAGAGGCTCCAGACCCAGCAGGAGCTTGATAAACGTCGATTTGCCGGTGCCGTTGTTGCCCACGATGCCCATTTTCTCGAAGCGTGCAAAGTTGTAGTAGAAATCTTTGAGGATGACCAGTTCATCACCGAAAGCCTTGCTTACATACTGGCATTCGAATATTTTTGAACCGATATATACGTTCCGTGATTTCAGACGTACTTGTCGTTCCTCAATGCGCTGCTTGGCCACTCGTTCCAGGTCGTAGAAAGCTTCTTCGCGATAGCGTGCTTTGTGGGCGCGTGCCTGTGGCATCCGTCGCATCCACTCCAGTTCCGTACGGTATAGGTTGTTGGCTCGTGCTATTTCGGCGCGTTTGCTGTCAATGCGCTCCTGCCGTTTCTCCAGAAAGTAGGAGTAGTTGCCGCGATAGGTGTAGATGGTCTGGTCGTCGAGTTCCAGAATGAGGTTACACACGCGGTCGAGGAAGAAACGGTCGTGGGTCACCATCAGCAGTGTCTTGTTGCCGCGACTCAGCCAGCCTTCCAGCCACTCAATCATCTCCAGATCCAGGTGATTCGTCGGCTCGTCGAGGATGAGAAAATCCGGTTCCGTTATCAGGACGTTGGCCAAGGCTACGCGTTTGCGCTGTCCACCGCTCAGCTGTCCCATCGGCTGTGAAAGGTCTTTGATTTTCAACTGGGTGAGGATCTGCTTGGCGCGGAGCAATCGTTCCTCGCTGCCTTGATGATTGAAGCAGGCGTCGAGCACGCTTTCTTCCGGATCAAAGACCGGCGATTGTTCCAGCATTGACACACGGAGGTCGTTGCGATAAATGATGCTTCCGTCGTCATAGCCCTCTTTTCCGGTAAGCACGGAGAGCAAAGTGGACTTTCCTGTGCCGTTTTGTGCAATCAGTCCCACGCGCTGTCCTTCGGCGATGGAGAAACTGATGTTGCGGAATAGGACTTGTGCGCCGAACGATTTCGTCAGGTTCTGTACGTCAAGATAGGGTCTTAGTGCCATGTTTTTTCCTTTGTTTCCTATGGTAATGGCTGCGACAGGTTGCGCAGTTGTTCCGGTTTTGTCTTTCGTGTGAAGCCCGTTCCTTGTGTGGATGCGGGGTGCCCACCAGGTAATATAGCCTATATTGCTGGTCAATATGCCCTGTATTACTAAATAATACAGCCTATATTACTTGGCAATATAGCCTATATTGCAGGATAAATGGGCTGCATGCTGATTGTCTGTAAGCCCCTTTTGGGGCATGGGAAAGGTTGCCTCGGTCTGTTGCCCGTTCCGTATTGCCATTCGGTGGGGCTTGCCGCAAGGTGTGGGTTTACGCCTTTTCCGTCAATTCTTGGTTGATTTGCCCGATATAGTCCAGCACTTCGTCGCGTCCGGTTTTCTTGTCGGCACTCGTAATGAAGTAGGGGGGCAGCTCTTCCCATGTGTCCTTGAGGGTATCCATCCAAGCCTTGGCCGTTGGAATCACTTTCGATGTTGCCAGTTTGTCGGCTTTGGTGAAGATGATGGAGAAGGGAATGCTGCTCTGTCCGAGCCAGTCAATGAAATCCCGGTCAATCTTCTGCGGATTCAGACGGATGTCTATGAGTACGAAAACGTTTACCAGCTGCTGTCGCTGGAGGATATAGCCGCGTATCATCTGGTCAAGCTGTTGCTGGACGGTCTTGCTTCGCTTGGCGAACCCATAGCCGGGCAGGTCAACCAGATACCATTCCCGATTGATGAGGAAGTGGTTGATGAGGAGGGTCTTGCCAGGTGTGGCACTGGTTTTGGCCAGTCCTTTGTGGTTGCATAGCATGTTGATGAGGCTGGATTTTCCTACATTAGAGCGTCCGATGAACGCGTATTCGGGCTTTGTGTCGTTCGGACACATGCTCACGCGCGGTGCGCTAAGTGTGAATTCAGATGTCTTGATTATCATTATTGGCATGTTTTTAGGCTGCAAAAGTAGCAAAAAAATGGGAAAAACTTCGATACTTCAAAGGAAATCTCTATCTTTGCAGGAAAGAACAGAAGTCTGTAACAAAATCAAATAGAAAAGAAACAAGATGAAAGCAATTAGCACAGAGAAGGCTCCTGTCGCCATCGGGCCGTACAGCCAAGGCATTGAAGTCAATGGTTTCGTTTATCTCTCCGGCCAGCTTCCGCTGGATCCGGCTACGGGGACTTTTCCGGAAGGAGGGATTCAGGAACAGACGCGACAGTCGCTGAGTAACATAGAGGCAATCCTGGAAGCCGCAGGGCTGACCATGCAGGCTGTTGTAAAGACCACGGTGTTCCTTGCCGACATGGGTGATTTTGCAGCGATGAATGCCGTTTATGAACAGTTCTTTACGGCTCCGTTCCCCGCCCGTTCGGCTGTCAGTGTGAAGGCGTTGCCCAAGGGTGCGTTGGTGGAAATAGAAGTGGTGGCGGCCAAGGGCTGAATGGCAATCAAAATAAGCGAATGAAGGAAATCAGTTGGGGATTCATCGGTTGTGGTGAGGTTACGGAAATCAAGTCGGGACCTGCTTTCAACGAAGTGGAAGGATCGCATATAGAAGCCGTGATGAGTCGCACGGAGCGCAGGGCGCGGTCGTATGCAGAACGGCATGGCATCCGGAAATGGTATACGGATGCGCAGGAGCTGATAGACGACCCACAGGTGAATGCCGTCTATGTGGCTACGCCACCGGCTTCGCATGCTACTTATGCCATCATGGCGATGCGGGCGGGCAAACCGGTGTATGTGGAGAAGCCGCTGGCTGCGTCGTATGAGGACTGTGTGCGCATCAACCGCATCTCGGAGCAAACGGGAGTGCCTTGTTTCGTGGCCTATTACCGTAGGTATCTTCCTTATTTCCAACGGGTGAAGGAGATTGTCTGTGGCGGTCGGTTGGGCAAACTGCTTAACGTGCAGGTTCATTTTTCGCGTCCCCCCCGTGAGGTTGACTTCAATTTTGGTAAGCATGGTGCCTTGGGAGAGCGTCCGTGGCGTTTGTGTCCGGAGGTTTCGGGAGGCGGCTATTTCTACGACTTGGCTCCACACCAGCTGGATTTGTTGCAAGATATGTTTGGCGTGATTGTGCGTGCGCATGGCTATTGTGCCAATCGGGGCGGCCTTTATGAGGTGGAAGATACGGTGAGTGCGGCTTTTGAATTTGAAAACGGTCTGAATGGTAGTGGCTCGTGGTGTTTTGTGGGCCATGAAAGTGCAAAGGAGGAGCGTATAGAAGTGGTGGGTGACAAGGGCATGCTGACTTTTTCGGTCTATGACGAGTCTCCGATTGAGCTTCATCTGAACGACGGTATGACGTGCATAGAGGTGGCTAACCCTCCGTATGTGCAGTTGCCTATTATCAAGACGGTGATAGAACATTTGCAGGGAACGGGTGTCTGCTCCAGTACGAGTGTGAGTGCCACGCCGACGAACTGGGTGATGGATCGCATTTTAGGGAAGTTCTGATGAAACGCATATACCTATTTATATATATATGTCTGTGGTTGACGACTACCTCGTATGCGCAGGCTGCCAAAGACTCGTTGACGCTGATGGCGGGTGAGGCTGTGGCGGACAGTGGAGGGGTGGCATATGGGCAGCCGCGATGGATGCGTGCGAAGGGTGGGGAATCCCGGTTGGAGAAGATTCATAAAAAATTGAATCCGATTGATACGACGTATATAGAGCCGCAGCGGTTCAATTTTACGGTGATGTTTCAGAATACGAATACTTATGAGGTGTATCGGCTGAATACCAGTGAGGGGCAGAGTATTACGTTTGCACCAGAACCGAGCATCAAGGTCGGTCCGTACTTTGGATGGCGATGGGCTTTTCTGGGCTATACGATTGATGTCAGGCATTTGGATCTGACGCACCGCGACCGGACGAAGACGGAATATGATGTTAGTTTGTATAGTTCGATGGTGGGGATTGACATCTATTACAGGAAAACGGGGAATGACTACCGTATCCGCAGGGTGACATTGGGCAAGGGAATTAACACGGAGGCTATGAGGAACGTGTCGTTTGGAGGCCTGACATCAAGTATCAAAGGGGCTGATATCTATTACATCTTCAATTATCGGAAGTTCTCTTATCCGGCGGCGTTTAGTCAGAGTACTGTGCAGCGGCGTAGTGCCGGATCGCCTTTGGTCGGCGTCGGCTATACGGAGCATGCTCTGGCTGTAGATTGGGAGGCGTTTGGCAATCTGGTGGATAAGACGCTGGGGCAGCCTGTGGCTGAATCGGTGATTGATGAGTCCTTGATGTTTCGTACGGTCAAGTACCGTGACATATCCATTAGCGGTGGTTATGCCTATAACTGGGTTTTTGCCCGTAACTGGCTGATGGCAGCTTCACTGTCGTTGGCAATGGCTTATAAACACACTTCTGGTGATTTGAAAGGTGATCGTTTCCGATTGCATGACTTTACAATCAGTAATATAAACGTAGATGGCATCGGTCGTTTCGGATTGGTGTGGAACAATACACGCTGGTATGCGGGAATGAATGCCATCCTACATGCTTACAACTATCGGAAGAGCCGCTTCTATACGAATAACATGTTCGGTTCGTTGAACGTCTATTTTGGCTTGAACTTCGGTCGGAGGAAGAATTGATAAAATTTATAGAATCATCCATATGAAGGATTTTCGCTTTTACATAGTGTTATGTCTTGTCTGCTTTTGGCAGGCAGGGAGAATTCCGTGTCTTGCACAGCGTTGGGAATATCTTCAGAGCGACAGTATCATGGTGGAAACATTCTTGCGGGACGGCTGCCAGAATGGAAGTTCGTCGGCAGAAGTCTTCCTGTCGATTGCCCGTCGGCTGAAAGGCATTCCCTATGTGGCTCATACACTGGATAGAACTGACGACGAAAGAATGGTGGTCAACTTGCGGGGACTGGACTGTACAACGTTCATTGAGACGGCAATGGCCATGACGCTTTGTGTCAAAGAGGGTCGGAAACGTTTTGTTGACTATGTGGAGAAGCTTCGGCTGATACGCTATCGTCAGGGCATCCATGCTTATGAGAACCGCCTTCATTACTGGCAATGGTGGGTGGAAGACAATGAACGGATGGGATTTGTGAAGCAAATTGACGATCCGAATCCTCCTTTTACAGCCGTGCAGACCTTGAAAATCAACTACATGAGCCTTCATTTTCTTTCCTATGACATGTTGCGGAACCATCCGGAGCGTGTTGCTGCCCTGAAAACCATTGAAGATGCGACAAACGGAAAGCGTGTGCGTTATATCCCGAAAGAATCCATTGCCAATACAAAGCTGATGCGGGAAACCATTCATGATGGTGATATTATTGCCATTGTGACGCAGAAGAAGAATCTGGACACAACCCATTTGGGCATCGCCGTATGGCATAAGGATGGGCTACATTTGCTCAATGCTTCCCAGATTCATAAAAAAGTGGTGGAAGAACCCATGACCTTGTATGCCTATATGCAAAAGCATCCGTCGCAAATCGGTATCCGTATAGCGAGGATGCTTTGATAGTGGGACAGCCTTCTGGCATGTTACAAGAGGTATCTGTCATATCATGGAATGGCAGAAACCTTCAGCTTTTTTCCTGTCAGTTTTTAGCTGAAGAGCCGTTTGAAGAATCCCTTCTTTTTGGGTTCGTCTTTCGGAGCTTGCGGATGCTGTGATTCTATGGGCTTGATGACTTCCACTTCAATGGCGGGGATGTCGTCGCCTTCAATGATTTCGGCCTTCCCCCACTGAGCTGCCAGTATCTCTGCATCACCGCGAGCCGTTTCTTCGTCGACTTCATATTGTTCTTGAAGCAGCTTGACAAGGTCATCTACGTTGAAAGACTCCATTTCCTGTACCCTGTTCCACAGGTAGGCAGAGCTCTCATTCATACTAATGATGTTGCTGAAGTCTATGTTCTCCTTTCCTTCTGCAACGATAATCTGTTCTCCGCAAACTTCACGGAGGTTGAATCCTGGTTTTGTTTTCATATCTTGTAATCTTCTTCTTTCTTATATTCTTTTGCCGGTTTTGTTCAGATAGGACCGAATCGGGGAATCCACCATCGTCGATAAGCCCCCAGAAAATAGCGGCGCAAAGGACTGAGATGCATCCAAAACCACGAGTAGGTGAGCCATTTCCATCCATCAGTCCGGTCCAGCTGCTTGTGCCCTTTGCGGTAGAATCCGATGACGGCACCGACAATGTTCTCCATCTTGCAATGTTCATAAGCCAGATTGCCGTCTCCGCGTAGTGTCACAGCGTTGCCTTCTATCTTTACAATACGGTGAAGCACAAAGTGTTTCGGCTCGATTTCGGCCAGCACCGGATCCCCGACTTTCGGCGATACGGGCTTGGTCAGGAGTGCCTTGTCACGATTGTCTTCTAGAAATGGGCGCATGGAGAAACCGCGGAGACGCAGTGTCACCGTGTGGCCTTCGTTGAGCATCTCTACAATCTTGGGTAGGAACTCTGCGTTGGAGAATTGTACTTCGCTTATTTTGATATGGCCTCGTTGCATATAATGGCAGCTTCTCTGTTTGGTAGGCAGTGCAGTGTGTATATGCCGGTCGTTTCCACCACTTTGGTAATGGTGTCACAAATGGCATTGTATATGTCTTTGTCCCATTTCATGCTTGAACAGGATGGCAGAAAAGAGGCAAAAGCTTCAATGGGAGGAAGTTTCTCGATGCTGTTTTCTTTGGCGCGGTCAATGCGTGTAATGGCTCCTAACCGCGCTTTTACGTTGCGGTAGCAGGGCGTTTTCCCACTCCAAGGGCCTCCATATATATATGGTTGCCCGTCAATGATGCGGATAATCGGATTGTCGTCATTCATCAGGTCACATCCCGGTATGTGTCTTAGCCACATACTCACTTGTGTTGACTTGCCCGTTCCACTCTTTGCGATGAATGCATATCCATAGCCGTTTTGTCTGACCAGTGATGCATGTACCAGCAATGTTTGCTTCAGGCTGCCGGCAAAGGCAAAAATCAGCATCAGGGCGTTGTTCAATCCAAAGTTGCGCATGTCGTAGTTGCCGTTCAAGGCGCATTTGCAATCGCTGAAATCTTTGTTTGATTGTAGCAAGGAACACTCTCCGCCGCTCACATCCTTAATAATATATTGGTAGCCACCGTTGTCGAGGCGATCCACCACCGTATCACCGTTGCCCGTGTCGAAAGCCCTGATGCGTTCACGTCGTTCTTTGGGGTAGGGACGCAGTGTGTCGTCGACAGTGAGCTGGAAAAACAATTCACCTTCCAAGGCTTCTACCCTGAAAGGTTCAAACGACCGCAACAGACTCATGTTGTTAATGCGTGTGTCGTTGAAGATAATCCTGATGTTGAAGTCGGCGATGCGGAAATTGTTCACGCTCCTGTCCGTAGTCTCTTGCTTTTCTTTGCTCACTCTTTGCTGTTTTTCTTTTTCTTGTCTTTCCTTTTGCCGTTCCTGGCCTTCATTTCACTCTTGCGGGCTGCCTTGGCACCTTCGGTTGGATCAACGTATACGATTCCTTCTCCTGCCTCAGCGGCTTTATAGGTAAAGTCATCCTTGGCTATATATCTCACATCATAGGCTTGCTTGCCTTTCTCCGTGTATTTCTTCTTGAGTCTGGCATATTTCTTCTCAATCGTTTTCCGGTCTGTCGCATACGAGGTGATACATGTAGGCTGGCTGACTCCTAATGTCTTCAGGTAGTCCTGAAGTTGATATGAGTAGCTGCTACGGTTTTCGAGAAACTTCGATTTCCCATTGATGCGGGCTCCGTTTATCTCTTGAATATCAGTGAGATAAACCGTAGAATCGTTGAATGAAGCTGCAAAGCCAAACACATACACGTTGCCTTTGATGGTTCCTGCCCCCTGCGCCTGCGTAGCTGTTGCGGCAAGCACGATGGCCATGACTATATATTTAATGTATTTCATATCATTCTAACTTCCAAGATATGCTTTCAGCATTTTGTTCTTCGTATTGTTGCGCAACCGGCGGATGGCCTTCTCCTTAATCTGGCGGACTCGTTCGCGCGTCAGCCCATACTTGTCGCCGATTTCTTCCAGTGTCATTTCCGGCTGGTTGATGCCGAAGAAAGCTTGGATGACATTGCGTTCACGCTCATTGAGCGACAGCAGTGCGCGCCCAATCTCATCGCGCAGGCTCTCTTTCACCAATTCCGTGTCGGCCATGGGCGCATCGTCGTTAGCCAAGATATCCAGTAGGCTGTTCTCATCGCCTTCTGCAAAGGGTGCATCCATCGACACATGGCGCGTGTTCACCTTCATGGCATCAGCTATCTTGTCTTCAGGAATATCCGTCTGTTCGGCTATTTCGTCTACACTCGGCCTGCGCTCATTTTCCTGTTCCAGTCGGTTGTAGGCCCGGTTGATTTTGTTGACACTTCCCACTTGGTTCAGGGGAAGCCTTACCAGGCGGCTTTGCTCTGCAATAGCTTGTAGGATGCTCTGCCGAATCCACCACACTGCGTAGGATATGAATTTGAATCCGCGTGTTTCGTCGAACTTTTCTGCCGCTTTGATCAGCCCCAAGTTTCCCTCGTTGATGAGGTCAGGCAGTGAGAGCCCTTGGTTCTGATACTGCTTAGCCACAGACACAACGAAGCGCAGGTTGGCCTTCGTCAGTTTTTCCAAAGCCTTCCGGTCGCCTTTCCTGATGCGTTGGGCAAGCTCCACTTCTTCTTCCACGGAGATTAGTTCCTCGTGTCCTATTTCTTGCAAATACCTGTCCAGTGCAGCGCTTTCGCGGTTTGTGATAGATTTTGAAATCTTCAGCTGTCTCATCGGTCGTTAAGTTTAAAGCATCGGCAAATTTACACAAACTTTCCCGATTGTGCAAATATTTGAAAGGATAATTGGTGTTTTCATGGTAAACAGAGAAGGAAAAGTGGATGGATATTCCATTTCGGTTTCGTATTCTCTTTGTTCGTAAGGTGGCAGTCTGGCTTTTTCGTCGCTTGTTTCGGCTCCTTTTTGGCTCCGGGTAGCTATGCCTTTTTGGTAATATGGGCTATATTGCTTTGTAGTATAGCCTATATTGCATGCCAATATAGCCTGTATTGCCTTGTAATATAGCCTATATTACTGGTTGCCTGAACCTTTCTGGGGGATAAAAAAGGCAAGGAAAGCACGGAAAATTTCCTATGCTGCCCTTGCCTGACGGGTTCTACAATGATTCTTTCTTATTTGGATAAATCTACTGCATAGTAGGCTTTCTTGCCAGTGGGGTAGATGCCTTGGATGAACAATACAGGTTCCTTGCTGGTGGAGGCGGCCTTTACCACCTTTTGCAGCTGGTCGATGTTCTTGATAGGCTCATCATTGGCTTTCTGGATGATGAATCCCTTGTTGATACCGGCATCCTTGAGGGCTCCGTTGTTCACTTTGAGCACTTCGAGACCGTAGCTGATGCCCAGCTCTTCCTTCAGTGCATCGGTCACTTCGCGGAAGTTGCCGCCCAGCAGGTCTATGTCGGCTGGCTTGACAACCTCAGTGTTACCCTGTGCGTTCTTCAGCGTGACAGTCTTGGTAACGCTCTTCTTCTTGTGCAGGTATGTAATGCTGACCTTATCGCCCGGACGTTTGGAGTTCAGGTATTCCTGCAGCTCGGCCATCTTGGCTACTTTCTTTCCGTCAATGGCAGTAATGACGTCGCCTTCTTGCAGCCCTGCTGCCTCGCCGGCTCCACCTTCATTGACTTTGGCAATGTAGATGCCTTCGTTGGTGCCCAAGTCCACTTCCTCTCCCTTGGCTTTCTGCTGGTCTATGTAGTTGTGTGCATCAGAACCTGCAATGTCCAGGACGGCACGCTGTACGGTTCCGTACTTCTTCAGGTCGTCTACCACCTTATTCATAATAGTTGTCGGGATGGCAAATCCATATCCGCTGTAAGATCCTGTTTGTGAATAAAGCATCGCATTGATGCCAACGAGTTCACCTTGGGTGTTGACGAGTGCGCCGCCGGAGTTGCCTGCATTGATGGCGGCGTCGGTTTGGATGAAACTCTCAACGCCATTGGCTCCCAATGAGCGTGCCTTGGCACTGACAATGCCTGCGGTGACGGTGGAGTTGAGGTTGAAAGGATTGCCGACGGCCAATACCCATTCACCTACTTTCAGCCGGTCGGAGTCGCCGATGGGAAGGGTGGGGAGGTCCTTGGCAGTTACCTTGATGAGTGCCAGGTCGGTAGTCTTGTCAGTACCTATGATGCGTGCGGAGAATTCGCGGTTGTCGTTGAGGGTGACGGTTAGTTCATCGGCACCTTCCACAACGTGATTGTTGGTGACAATGTATCCGTCAGAAGAGATGATGACACCCGAACCGGTAGCCTCTTTCTTTGGTGTCTGGATCTGACGCTGGGAACGTCCGCCGCCCGGATTACCGAAAAAGCCGAACGGATCAGAGAAAAAACCACCGAAAGGATCATCCTGTACTTCCACGGTCTTTACTTTTGAGTTCTGTACATACTTGATATGCACGACGGCAGGCAGTGCTTTCTCTGCTGCGTAAGTGAGGTCTACGGGTTGTCCGGCAACAGCCGGGGCTTTGGCTGCGTTGACCTTGATAAAGGCTCCTGCTGAAAATGCGAGTGCAACAATGCACGCAGCACCTAAAAGATACTTTGATAAATTTTTCATTGTCATAATCTTTAATAATATTGTTTGTTGTCTTGTTGTCTGTTTCTTGTCTTCCTGCTTGCTTTGACCATGGGGCGACGGAGTCGTTTAATGGCTTTAAGGCTTTTTAAAAGTCTTGTACAAGCTGTCATTTCTGACGCTGCAAATATAGAAGCAATTTTTGTTAAACTGACAAAGTGTCTGCTTTCTTTATTCCATTTTAACAGATTTCTTCTCCTTGTTAACGGCTCTTAAACGCTCCGTATGTCAATTTTGCATTCGTTCAAAACGGTGAAAAAGGTTAAACCTTGCTGAAAAAGTTTTGCACAATAGCCTGCAATCCGTTACTTTTTCGTAACTTTGCGGCGGAAACAGTGTTCCGGCTTGTCGCTGGTGCTATCATGCAGGACTTTGGTTCTGCAAGAAACACAAGAGGAAAGTCCGGGCAGCAAAGGGCACTCCACTTCTGAAAGTAGAAGCTATTGGTGACAGTGGGAGCCGGCAGAAGAAAAGAACCGCCTGTTTCTTTGGACGCAGGCAAGGGTGAGAAGGTGGTGTAAGAGACCACCAGCCGTCGGGTGATCGGCGGGCTGTGCCGTCTGGAGGCTGCAAGTTCATGTAAACCGTTGTCTGAGGGTAGCCCGCCCGAGACGGAGGGTAGGACGCTGAAGCCGTGGGGTGACTCGCGGATTAGATAAATGACAGGCACTTCCGCTGTGCGAGAGCCTCCGGAAGGACAGAACCCGGCTTATAGGGACGCTGTTTTCCTCTTTTATATGTTTTTTGTGGGAAGGAACCGCCCTTTGAGGCGGATTCCTTAAATATAAATAAAAGGAGAGTGAAAATGAATACCAATCCCTTTCATTACAGCGAGGAGGAATCCAAGAGAATCCTTGACGACTTCCAGCATGCTGTGGAGCAGAAGATTGCATGGTATGGCGACAACGCTGATTTCCCGAAACAAGAGAAATTTCATTTGGAAGGTTATGCCTTGAATGACTATCTGTTTGACAAACAGGCCATACTTGACAGTCGTGGCTCGGAGAAGAGCCGCTACACGGTAGCAGGGCTTATCATCATGCTGCCTATTATTGTGTTGGCTCTGCTCTATCCGGCCAATAAAATGCCGTGGGGAGAATGGAGTATCTTCATCGCCGCAGCCGCGGGAGTGGTCTTGTGGGTGTTGTATGCAGCCTTGAAGAGCCTGATCATCCGCACGCGCATCCGTACCTATGACCGGCAGCATCCCAATGAAGCTGCTTATGTGGCCGAAGTGTTGGCCTATGAGGAGAGAAAGAAGTAATCATATTTCCCATCTTTTAAAACGAAACGACTTATGGAACTGCCCGATTTCCTACAATATAAAGACAAGTTTACCCAAAGCGGCTTTATGGAGAAGGTGAGCCGTATCGCCAAACGTGCAGGTGC
>CAMHEA010000006.1 GCA_946184025.1 uncultured Prevotella sp. | reverse complement strand
CATATTTAAACCAATTTGATTTTTGACAAAGGTACACAATTTTGGTTTAAAATGCCGAAAAATTAAGTTTATTATTTATATTTGCACAAAATTATGACCAAGTAACAAAAGATGATGGCAAACTATCAATGTACAAGTTGTGGACAGCAGTTCACCTTGCAGCAGGAAATTGCTGCTCCCCGTTGCCCGTCGTGCGGCCAACCTTGTGTGGAGCTGTCTGGCAACGGACAGCAACCTCATGACACCCAGAACGTTCACAGACCCAACAATGCCTATGGAGCACCCCATCAGGAACCTGGAATATTCGACGACGGACCATCAGGCAAGAGTCGGGGGGTGGCAGGTCTGCTGGCTATTCTCCTTGGCGGACTGGGCGTTCACTATTTCTATCTAAACAAAGTAGGCGGTGGCATCATATGTCTGATACTCACACTGATAAGCTGCGGAATCTGGTCGATCATCAGTTTCGTTCAAGGCATCCTCATGCTCACCATGAAGCAGGCTGACTTTGAGCGGAAATATGTCGACACATCTTCCACATTCCCTTTGTTCTGAAAATAAGACAACGGAACCAAAGGATATGGCCTAAAGTGGAAACCATGACACAGGAAGAACAACAGAAGCAAGACGAACAGTTCATGCGTCGCGCACTGGACGAAGCCGAGCAAGCCTACAAGGAGGGAGAAATACCCATCGGAGCCGTGGTAGCATGCAAGGGACGCATCATTGCCCGGGCGCACAACCTCACGGAGACCCTCACCGACGTGACGGCACATGCTGAGATGCAGGTCATCACGTCGGCAGCCAACGCCCTTGGCGGGAAGTATCTGACGGACTGCACGCTCTATGTGACCGTAGAGCCCTGTCCGATGTGTGCCGGTGCCATCGGATGGGCACAGGTTCCGCGCATCGTCTACGGCACCGACGACGAAAAACGGGGCTACCGAAAGATAGCCCCGCAAGCCTTTCATCCCAAAGCAACGGTCACACGCGGCATCCTCGAAGACGAATGTCGCGCACTGATGCAACGATTTTTCAAAGAAAGGAGGGCCTGAGCACCTCCTTTCTTCTTCTTTACTTCACAACCACTTTTCTCACCTTTCCGTTGCCCATACGCTGCAGTTGGATGCCGCGATGGCTGTCACCAACCTGCTGGCCGCTCACATTGTAGCGCACCAAGGGAAGATGGTCCGTCGTAGCCTTTACCGTAGCCAGCCGGTCAACCTCCGGCGACAGATAGCACAGCTGTGGCGTGATCGCAAACGAAACGGGATCGTCCGCATTCAGATACCACTTGTACTCGCCCGTAGGCTCGTATGTGACGGGATCCTCCTCTTCCAGCAGATGGTAGGCCGTACACTTCTCTCCTGCTGCACGACGTATACAGAGCAGGCTGATGTCGTCGGCCTCGTGGGTGTCTGCATCCGTATTGTTGGGAAAGCCTCCGATGACCACGAAGAAAGCATCCTCAAGCGTCACGGGAGTATCGAACGCAAAGTCGGTGGGCACCACCTCGTGTGCATCGTAAGCCAGATCCTTGGCCAAGACCGTGGCAGAAACCAGCACGTCGGCAGGCAGGCCGTCGCTGCCCACACTACAGATGCTCACCGTGATGGGCGCGTCGGGAGTGACCGTTGACGTACGGTTGAAGTAAGCCTGCACCTTATCGATGACGACAGGTACGGCGGGCTTGTCAAACTTCTCTGCAAACTGCTTCATGCCCAGCCAGTTGGTACCGCCATAGTAGCCATACCAGCCCATGGCCACCTCATCGAGAGAGCCGGTTTCTTCAGGAGCAATGTTCCAGACATACTGCGTGCCGCCGGCCTGGATGGCTTTTACCATGAAGTCGTGAGACGTTCCGACAGCATTCTCCACATCGAGCGTCAGCCCGTAGAGACCTTCCTCCTTATACACGACAACGGGATTCTGCTCAGCACTCTCCTCCGGCGTACCTCCGTCGAAATGCCACAGCCACGACGTGGGCTTGCCCGACGACAAGTCGGTGAACTGCACAGGCGTATTCAGCGGCACAAACGAAGCGCACCAAGGCGACTGATAGCCCTCGGCCGGCAGACCGATGAGTGCCGTTGTGGCCTGCGGAACGACATGAACATAGGCATTGCGGACAGCCACATCGGAAGCACCGCCTTGGGTAACGGTCAGACTGACACGATAGTCACCCGCCTTGTCATAAGCAACCACAGGATTCCGCTCAGACGAAGTGGCCGGAGCACCGCCCTCAAACTGCCAGGTCCACGCATCAGGTGCTCCCTCGGAGCGGTCGACGAAATGCACGCTGGCACCCTCATTGACCGTAATCACGGCATCAGCATCGTCATCCAGTTGATACACGCGCAACCCGTCAACGACCAGATCTTCGCCATCCGGACCCAGATACTGGAACGCCAGCGACACGTTCTTGCCCGCCAGCTCGCTCAAATCAAAAGAGAACTTCTGCCAGGCCGGTCCTTCAAATCCATTTTCCTGCGACCACTCGAACGCATTGAATTCCAAAGCAACCTTCTCGGCATCCTCGTCGATGACAAAGAATTTCCACGGGTTATACACCAGAAACGCCGAACTGAAACAAGCGTAGAACTCCACCACGCTATGAGGACGCACCGCAATGACAGGCGAAGCGGCCACCTCGTTCTGCGTAGAACTGTTGCTATAGTTGACACACAACGAATACTTACTCTTCGGATCAATGGAAGAAAACGGTTGCTGCCCGCTATAGGTCACCGTATTAGACAGATACCAAGTGTACTTGCCCGAAGCCGTAGAACTATAGTCCCACGCCTGCATCTCTTCTTCCGAATCCCAGCCCATCTCATAATAGGCCACAGCTGCCTCCTCTGCCGAGAAAGCAGCCTTCAAGTCGGCAGCCTGCATGCCCATGGCACTAAGGACTGCACCTAATAACAATAATAATTTCTTCATATTTACTTCAATTAGATAGCACAAAAATACACATTTTATTGCAATCAGCAAACCATCGGAAGAAAAAACTGGTTAGGAAATTCGCATTGCATTACGCATTACGAATGGGTATTCTGCCACTGTCATCCGATAAGAGTGCCATGCTCATCCGATGAAAGTGCCATAGTCGTGACAATTTTTAATTTATTTTTTGAGAATTAATAATTTATTTTTTGAGAAAAAATAAATTAAAAATTCTCACGTCTGAAACTCGCTTGGTAAACCACTGAGGCTCAGACGGTTAGAGGCGGAGGAAAAATGAAAGAAAACAAAAGGGTTTAAGAGTTCCGTCTGCCGAAAGACAGCGGCTGGGGAAAGCACCCCAAAAGAAAAGAGGCCGCGACTCCCACGAGCCACGACCTCCCAAACAAATAGTGTATCTAAAGTAACTATTATATAGTCATTAGAGAAAGGGATTCCAACAGATTACTTCTGGAGGAACTTCTTGCCGTCCTTGACAACGACACCCTTATAGTTCTTGCCGACCTTCTGGCCTGCGAGGTTGTAGATGGAACCGTCAGCAACCTTGGCAACATTGGCATTGACACCCTTGATGGCAGTAGGACCATCGAGCGACAGATACATGTTCGTGATACGGTTGTACCATCCGTTGTATTCAGGATCTGAAGATGCTACGACATCATAATAGTCTCCACCGAAGTCGTCAGCCACAAACAGATTGTTTTCATCGTCGTATATCAACTGGACATAGCCTTCATAGGTTTCGTCGCCATCATTGGTGATTCCATTAGAATTATCTCCGTCTGAATACAGACCAATGTTATACTCCACGAAAGAGATTCCATCGGTACTATCCCACTCATCTACCAACTGATAAGGAGCAATCAACATGCCAGAAACCTCGCCATTCATCATAGCTTCCTCGCTATCGTAGCCTAATCGCATAGCAGTCCATGCATCTTCGGTATCCGGATCTAAGTTCTGAACATAGATATAGCCGCCCATTCTAGCCACATTCACCTTTCTTTTATAATCTCCAAAGTTATAGTCTTTTTCGGGAATAACTGCCGTACCGGCAACTTCGCCTTCCGACATGTCAAATGCCGCAGCAGGACTGAAATCAGGTTTTGCAAGCGAGAAGATGGCGCCTGTACCATCTTCCTTTGTCACGGTAAGAGTAGCGGGTATATACAATTCAGCATCATCGGCAACTTCACCAGGAATATAGTAACCAACAATGGTAGAAGTGACATCAGCATCAGCAGCACCTGTCTCAGAATTGTATTTTGCCGCATACATCACATACTTCGTTCCATCCGAAGCCTGTCCGACTTCCTGTCCCGGAGCAAATTCTACGACAACCGCACCATACGCAGCAAGAGGATTTTCTGCTTCTTTGTTGATTTTTCCTTTAATAGGTGCCCAGTTGGGGTCGAACGCTACCAATACATCAGTTTCGTCAGCAGCAAATGCACCTTCGTTCATACTGGTGTCCAAGGTTCCACCCAAGGAAACAAACACTGCAGCATCGTAATATGCCGGAACAAGTGCTTCCTCTTCAATCTTTTTGATTTGAACCTTTGCTTTCGGATTTACAGCTACTCGCTCGCTGAGTACCTTTGAGTAGGCATTCGGGGTTACCATCTGCACAGGAGCAGTGAACTGACGGTCAGACTTGGCCAAATCCTTCATCTTTACTGTTTTCTGCTGAGCCATTGCACCTACAGATACGAGGGCTGCAGCCATGATAAGTACAAATTTTTTCATAATATAAATTTTAAATGAAGTTATTGTTATTAAATCAATTGCAAATATACAAATATTTTGGGAAACGGGCGCATCTCATCGAAACAAGCGTCTCTTTTAAGCTTTTTTAGGATAAGATGTGCTGCCCTACTTTCTTGTTTCCGGCACAGCACATCCTTCCTTTTTTCTTGCCTCTCGGCCTATTCTTCCGGCTCTCCGAAGGGGAACACGACTTCTTTGGCCATCAAGGTAATCACATTGTTCTTTGACTTGGTATCAGACAACGTCACATAGGTAGGACGCTTCTGGTCGTCGGTCGTTACGATGAAGGTTCGTGCGGAACTCTCGTCGGCATTGACACCGGCACCAAAGGGAACCAATGCACCCCGAACGCCGTACATGTCGCCTTGGGCTGTCCAATAGTAGTTGCCATTGCCCAGCGCGTCGCCATTGCCGTTGAACCACATGGTGATTTCATCCTTACCGTTCAGACGGTAGTCGAAATAGAGCTCACAGAGGTAGTAGCCTTCATCGTCACCAGGGGCAAAGGTAAAACCGAAATCTGTGCTATAGGTTCCGAATGCAGCAAACAGGAGGTTCTCTCCCTCTGCAGCCAGCTTATTCTTCATGGTTGTCCAACGGGATGTTGCCGTCTTGCCCAGCGTGCTGTAATCCACATACCAAACACCATTAACGAAGAGTTCGTTGGGGTCGAGCACAACCTTATGGAGCTTGATGGTGGCATCGCCGGCTTCGTCGTAAGCATCGGCAGAAGCCTGATACTTGAATCCGTTGATGTCCTTTCCGGAGAAACTGAGCTCGTCGTAGAAGACATATCCGTCAGGAGTGATTGCAAACGGCATGGTCTCGGTAATCTTCTGACCTTCTTCATTCTCGATGGTATAGATCAGTGAACGGTAGGATTTCTTGGTCTTGAGCACTTGGTCACCGACCGTGATGTCGTAGTTGGTGGCATACATCTCGTCCTCTACAGCCTTGACCTTGTTGAGATACTGTTCCCATGTCATGTTTTCTGGCACCGGAGTCATCACGATTTTGGAACCGTGCTTCTTGCCTTTGAGCACAAACTGCTCGGCACTGCCCTGCATCACATAGAACTCCAAGTCACCGCCGAAGCCTGTTCCGGCACTGCCGTATCCCTTGGAGTTAACGGGATCAGAGAAGAAATGGAACAACTCACTATACTGGTCGAACGAAAGGATAATACCTTTGCTCTGCTCGAGCTTGTAATGAGTGGTCTCTGTCTTGTCTGCATCGAAAAACTCGTTGGCAACGACCACGGAACCGTCTTCTGCAAACTTGCACAATACGGCATAACCACCATACTTCGTGTCACCGTAATACTGCATCACCCATCCATTGGGAGCGGCAGACAGTACCTTAGCATATTCTTCCAGACCCTTTTCAATCCGAAGAGATGTCTGCTCCGGGAAGATATCGTCGACTTCATTCTTACAGGAACTGTAGGAAAGGAGAGCCGAGACAACAAGCAATATACTTAAAATCTTCTTCATATCCTTTTCTTTAGTTTAAGGTTCTTAAATCCAAATTCTCCACTTCATGGGTACGGCGAAGGACAACGTCACGCAAATCGTCCAGATCGAAGCCCCAAGAGGTCAGGAAATAGTTCTTCATGATGCCAAGTTTGGTTTCGATGGCTTCTCGGCCAGACTTGTCGTCACCCTTCTCGCCAGCTTTGAGAATCTGCTCCCATGCCGCATCGGTATGCGTTACATAGGTAGAATAAATCTCGGCAAAGTCTTCGTTGTACTCACCACTGGCATAGCCGGAAACAAATCCTTGCAACGGAGCTTCCTCATCCTTCACGTTGATCCAGTCACCTGCACGGTACTTACTGGAGGAGACGAGCTGGAAGTCAGTAGAATAATTCTTATGCTGCGTCAGGATGTGGCAGAACTCGTGATGCATGGTGTGGAAGAACCAATAGTTCAGGTCCAACGGTGTAGCACCCGTATTGGGGAACGGGCTTACGTCATCGATGAGGATGTTGTCCAGATCCATGGCATTCACACGGAAGAGCGTGATTTTCAATCCACCTTCGGCCGTACCCAAGACAACACTACCGTTAGAATTGTACTCTCCGGAACCCAGGAACTGGAAGATGCGGGGGCTGTAGAGTCTGAGAAAGTCCGGGCCGAGCACTTCTGTATAGGCATCCAGCCAGATGTGCTTCATAATGATAGCCAAAGCTTTCACCTTGTCCACGTCGGCAGGGATCACATTATAGGTGTTGTCGGTCTCATAGTCGACATAACGATAGAGCACCTTAATATTATAAGGTTCTGTATAGTTCTTGCGAATCCACTGATCGAACTCGTTTTCTACCCCGGAACCGGTGGGGAAGATACTCTGCGAATCCGGATCGTCGCTGCTGCATGATGTCATGGTCATGGCGGCGACTGCCACTATCAATAAATACTTGAAATATTTCATAATTCTATATTCTTTTATTTACTTATTGTCTCATCTCGGATTGGCTTCAAGCCCAGCCGTGCGAACGTCAACAGGAAGCTGATAAGCTCCGCGAAGGTCACCAGCCTTAAATACAATCGGCTCTTCCTTGTCGACAAAGTGTGTGTATTCAATTCCGTAGCGTTTCAAGTCCATGAAGCGGAGTCCCTGATGCATGGTCGTCACGCGGCGCATGTGAAGAATCATCTGGATGAGTGTCTCCTGGTTTCCTGCCTCAACGCTGAATCCCTGGGGATGCAGCACTTTCTTGATGGTACGCAGTGCGGCTGTTTCAGGCGTAACAGCAGAATAGATGGTGGACCGCATGAAACGGTTGAGATAGTCAATCGTGTAATCTTGACGGGTCATCTGGTCGTAAGAGGGCTCCAGGTTGGTTGAGCACCAGGTATTGATGTCAGCAAGAGCCTTCAAGGAATCAGTACCTTCATTGCGCAGGGCATAAGCTTCTGCACGGCAAAGGAGCGTCTCGTCACCCGTGAAATAGGTGTCAACGATATGTGCATATCCCGTTCCATTGACCTTATCCGTGTATTCAAAGGTTTCAAACATCTTAGGAAGCAGGGTGATACGCTCGTTACCATACAAAGTGTGAGCCATGTAGAGCAGGTTGTTGCTGGAGGTGGAATTGCTGTAAGCCCATGGAGAACGTGCCCAGAAGGTTTCGTATCCAAGGATGTCGTCGTTGTGAGCATAACGCAGATAGGATCCCGCATTCAAGGTACGTCCGGCAATGGAGTAAGCTGTCAACAACAAGAAGTTGCAGTTCTCACTCGACTGGATGTATCGGTTATAGGTATCCTGTGAGCCCAGCTCCATATAAGGAGCCCAGTTGCGCAGATAGGCCGTGGGATTCGATCCTAAAGCCAGTGTTGCATACTTGATGACCTGATCGTACTTGTGGTAGTACAGGTTGAAGCGTGCAGCAAAGGCATAGGCAGCCTTCATATTCAGGTGGTATTTGGGAGTGGACATATACCCGTCATCCATCAGCGGGAGAGCCTCCTCGATGTCGGCATTGATATGCGCGTAGAGTTCTTCCAAAGTCCCGCGCTCATATTCGGTACCGATTTTCTGCTCAGGCTCCAGCGGATAAGGCAAGCCCAGGTATTCATTACTCTTCGCCGGGTCGTATGCCATACAGAAGACATTGCTCAGTTGGAACATGCCAAGGGCGCGGCACAGCAATGCTTCGGCTTTCTGGGGATTGAGTTCTTTCGGTTCGCCCATTTCACGGATGGATGCCAAGGCTTCGTTGGCCGTTGCCACGGAGCGGTAGCAGCCATTCCAGAAAGAACGCGGGTCGTCGTTGAACTCAGACGTTACGTCCTTGAAGCGATACATCTCGTCAATACCGGGATAAGTGCTGTATTGTGCACCATTGTCATCGACATTGTCAGATGCCATTTCCATCATCAGGACGGCACTATTGGTAGAATATGCTGACACCAAGAGCTTTGACACGTCTTCCTGCGTGTCAACCTCTGCACGGTCATCCGGCAAGGTATCCAAGTAGTCATCACAAGATGTCAGCATGAAAGCGACACCTGTCAACGCTAATAATATATTAATCTTCTTCATTTTCTTATAAACTCCATACTTTTAAAGTCCAACTCTCAGGGTAAACGTGAACTGGCGAGCCATCGGAACGGCCACACCTCCAGCATTGAAGAACTCAGGATCCTGTCCGTTCAGTTTGTCGTCGGCATAGATCAGGAAGAGGTTCGTTGCCTGAATCTTTGCGTTCAAGGAATTGAGACCAACTTTTGTAATCCAAGTTCGGGGGAAATCATACGAGAGAGACATTTCCTTCATACGGATGAAGTCTCCTTTCGCAATACGAGCAGTAGAACGGTTATAGGCATTGTAGGCATACCTCAGATAGGTATCGTTCTGCACCTGTCGTTTGTCGGCAATGGCAGGAATGTCTGTATATGCCTCGTCTCCGGGGAGAGCCCAACGGTTCTTAAATTCTTTCGGCATGGCATCCAGGTCTGAATACTGATAGCTGAATACCGGATCCAAGCGGATCTTGTTGCCGAAGGAATAGGACGCGAAGATGTTCAGGTGCCAGCCTTTGTAGCTGAAGGTGTTACCCAGACTACCCGTAATGGTCGGATCTGTCGGTCCTTCGTACTTCAGGTAATCAACCACTTCCGACTGGAAGTTGTGGTCACTGACTGTGAGCTGTCCATCTTGGTTGATAAAGGTGGGAAGACCATCTTCGTTCAGGCCTTGGAAGTCAATGGAGAACAGGGCACGGTAGGGATAACCCACCATGGTGAATCCCGTTCCGGTAATCAGGTCCATGATTTCCGTTCTGGTATCCAAGTCGGTCACACGGCTCTTGGTGTGTGAGAAGATGAAGTCCGTGTTCCACTGGAATTTCTCCGTGACGATGTTCTTCGTAGAAATGGAGAGTTCCTCACCGTGAGACTTCATACTTGCCACGTTGGCATAGTTGGTAATGGTACCGCCGACACCCGTTGTACGCTTCGGACCAATCAGATCGTAGTTGTTACGCGTATACCAGTCGAAGGTGACATTGATGCGGTTGTTCAGGAATCCGAGGTCTACACCCAGGTTCAGCTCATGCTTCTTCTCATAGGTGAGGTCGGGATTGGCAAAGTTATAGATTTCCAGACCCGTTTCCTTGTCGGTGGCGAATGGCCGCCAGGTGTTAAAGCTCTGGATGATGACCTGTGCATTGTTCACAGCGGGCTTGTCGCCAGTCAGCGAGTAAGAGGCCTTCATGGTTGCATGGGTCAGTGCCGTGCCAAAGGTCTTTTCAAACCAAGGCTCCTCGTGTGCATTCCAAGCACCGGAGAGGTTCCATGTAGGCAGCCAACGGGCAGAACGCGACTTACCCAACTGGTTGCTACCTTCGTAGCGTACGGTACCGTTGACCGTGTAGCGTCCCTTCCATGAATAGGTAGCCGTTCCGAAGAACGAAGCCTCGCGGTTGTAGCTGTTGCTTAATCTATAGTACATGGAGTTCTCTTCGCTGGCCTGCTTGAAGTAGCGGTAGTCGTAAGCCCCCAGCAAGCCCATGTCGTACTGCACGCCGACAGCGTTGAAGAACGTACGGTTTCTGTTGGTGTTGCTGACTTCCATACCACCGAAGAAGTTCACGATATGGCGATCGTTGTACACATCATTGTAGCTGGCCGTGGCACGGAAGTCCCAGCTGTTCATCTTGTACTTCGTTTCGCGGTAGAAACCACCTTCAGGAAGTACAGAGATAGGCAGGGAGTTGGCGTTGTCCGGGTCGGTATACAACCACGGGTTGGCATCGCGCATCACAGCATCGTCCATGGCACGGAAGGCCAAAGCCAGGTTAGAACTTTCACGGATCTGCTGTGCCTGTGTGGTCGTAGAGAACTTGTAGGCACCCAGCATGGCCAGTTCCACCTTACGGATAGGCTTGTATTTCAATTCGGCCTGGAACTTCAAGTCTACCACGTCGAAGTTCATGAAATTGTTCTCCAGTTCGTGGTGGATATTGAACGGTGCATAGTTGCGCATGTAATAAGCCTTAGGATCCAGCGTACGCGAAGTATTGATCGCATAGGAATAGGGGTTGATATCGAAGTCACGGCTCACCTCTCCCGTCACATAGTCAACACCCTGGTTGGTCGAACCCGGTGCTTCCTGCTTACGATAGGCGGCATTACCGATCATGTTCAACGACACTTTCTTGCTAATATTGTACAAGGCATTGATGTTGGCCGTATAGCGTTTCACCTTACTGCGCTCAGTCCATCCCGGATCGTTCATCATACTGAACGACGTATAGTACTGCGCCTTCTCCGTACCAGTAGACATACTGATGGAGTGGTTCATGGAAATGGAGCTGCTGAACAGTTCGTCAAACCAGTTTGTATTGCGGAACTCCGCCTCGCGCAGGTAGTCATACATGGCCTCACGCGTATTGTTAAGCGCAAACTTACCCGTCTCAGGATTGTAGGTGTTCATCAGCTGGTACATCTTACCATAGACACCGCTCTCCGAAGCACGGAAAGTTTCGCTGAAGGACAGGAAGCCTGCGTTATACATATCATTATATACGCTCATCTGCTCCTGCGAGTTCATAATATTGAACTGGCTGTAGCTGGGCTTCAGGCGCATGGTGTACTCACCGGTATAGTTGATACGGGTCGTACCAGCCTTACCCTTCTTCGTCGTTACGACAATCACACCGGCCATGGCGCGTGCACCATAGATAGAGGTGGCCGAACCGTCCTTCAAAATCTGGAAGCTCTCAATGTCGTCTGAGTTCAAACCGGCAATGGCAGAACTGATCAGCGTCTCGGCATCACCCGAAGACAGTGCATCGGCACTGACCTCCGTCACGTCTTCCATGATGACACCGTCGACAACCCACAGCGGTTTTGAACTACCATAGATAGACGTGGCACCACGCACACGGATCTTCGGAGCCGTACCAAAGGTACCCGACACGTTCTGTACCGACACACCGGCCACACGTCCTTCCAACGAACGGCTGATGTCGGCCACACCGTCAAGTTTTGCATCCTCTGCGTTCACCTTCGTGGCAGCACCCGTAAACAGACGTTTGTCCATCTTCTGCATACCGGTGACAACAACTTCTTCCATCTGCTGACTCGCCTCATCCGGATAGAGCGTCACCTTGATATCCGTTCCACCCTTCACCGTCACGGTCTTCATGCCGATATAGCTGATGACCAGTTGCGGATTACTCTGAGGAGAGTCAATCGTGAAGTTTCCATCGATATCAGTAACTCCACCCGTCTTAGTGCCCTTGATGACAACAGAAGCACCAATGATCGGCTCGCCGTCGTCAGAACCGACGACCGTTCCCGAAACCGTTGTTTGAGCCAGTGCCATTCCTATTGACAAGAAAAGACCGGCTAAAACCATGTTTAGTCTTTTACTCATATATACCTCAAATATTTGTTTTATTTATTCCTATTCTGATTACTTTTGATACAGCTTATTTTTGATACTGATTGCAAATATAATCATTTTTTTAACATCCCACAACAATTTGCATAAAAAAACGCATTTTTCCTTTAAGAAAATGCAAAAAGCACGTCAGAAAAGGCTATTTATTTACAAAATAAAGGATTTTTCACAATTTTGCCGTGTTTTCGGGATGCCGGCATGGACGGCAAGCCCGTCTGCTGCACCCAGCCCCCCTTTTTAAAGGGGGACGCCGGCGGATGTTTTTGGGGATTCATCCGCTTCTTTTGCGTGTTGCCGCCAAAGCAAATCCTAACTGGAGAAACGCGGCCGGGGCTCTCCCTCTATCTCACTGAGCCTCAACGACTTAGTAAAACGGCTTCAGGCGTGAGAATTTTTAATTTATTTTTTCAGAATTAATAATTTATTTTTTGAAAAAAAATAAATTAAAAATTCTCGCGAGCGTGGCACATCCGGAAAACGAGTGTAGCTCTTTCGGAAAATGACCGTACCATTTTCAGAGGACGGCGAAGGCTCTTTCGGAGGGCGGCGGCCGTTCTGCGGCATCTGAATGGAGCCAGATTCGCCTAAAGACTGTGTACGAGAAAAGGCGGCAGGCTCCTTGGTGGGACCTGCCGCCTTTCTTGTTTCTTCAGCCTATTAAGAATGTGGCTGCATGTTGATGCTCCTTATATATATAATAAGGTGTAGCTTACTTCACTTGGACTACCAGATACTTGCTGGTGCTCCAGAAGCTGTCGGGGTCGGAAATACGGAGCACATACTGCCCGTTGGTGTCCTTGCTCAGAGAGTAGCTGCCTGCGGGATGGGCCGTGAGCAACTGTGCACTCTTGGAGTAGAGCTTGATTTCCTTGTCCACCCGAATGTCGATCTTCGTGAAATAGTTCTTGTTGAACGAACCTTGGAGCACCTTGCCGCTGGCAAGTATCTTCTGATCCTTGAGTTCTTTCTTCGTTCCGAACACATACCAGGCGGTGTTCAGCTGCTTGTCTTGCGTGCTGATGGTCTGTGCCTTCTGTGAATTGTCGCTCTGGAGGTTCTTTTTCTCCTCGGTGAGGGTCTGCTTCTCCTCGGTCAGCGTAGCCACGTTGGTGTTCAGGTTGTTCACGGTCTCGTCCAGTTCGGCAATATGGATGTCCTTACGGTCGAGTTCTTCACGCAGCTTTTGCAGTTCCTTGTCCTTCTTGGTGAGCAGGGTGGTCATCTCGTCGATGGTCTTGCGCATCTGCTCGCCCTTGAAACCGGTCTCGCGGAGTTGCTGCTGCAGCTTCTTGATGAGTTCGCGGTTCTCGTTCATGCGCTGTGCGATGAACTGGATGTCGGCTTTCATCTGCGATGCTTTGTCCGCACCCTCTCCGTTTTTGAGCAAGGTGACGCGGTTTTCGGCTTCGCCGATGGCGCGGAATCCTTCCTGGATGTCGTTAAGCGTACCCATCATATCGTTGATCTCGGCATCTCGTGCTTCGATGATAGCGCGCAGAGAGTCATTCTGCAACATGGCAGAGTTGAACTTCTGTTTGTCCTGATTACAAGCAGCCAGCACCATGGCGCATACTGCAAACAAAATAACTTTTTTCATATCCTTGATGTTTAATATTAGGTTGTTATTGTCGAATCCTCGCCAGTCTGGCGGTTCCGTTTTTTATCTTTGACTGGTTCCTCTCCGGCCACGACGACCACGATTTCTCCCCGTGGTGCCGTCTCCCGGAAGTGAGTTGCCACTTCAGCCAGTGTACCGCGCACGCTTTCTTCGTGCACCTTGGAGATTTCCCGGCATACGCTTGCGCGGCGTTCCGGCCCGAAGACTTCGGCTAACTGCTCCAGTGTCTTCACCAGCCGATAGGGTGATTCATAGAAAATCATCGTACGCGGTTCGTGGCGCAGACTCTCCAGACGGGTCTGGCGACCTTTCTTCTGGGGCAGGAATCCTTCGAAGGTGAACCGTTCGCAGGGCAATCCCGACGAGACGAGGGCTGGCACGAAGGCCGTGGCACCTGGTAACGTCTGCACTTCCACACCGGCGGCAATGGCTTCGCGTGCCAGATAGAATCCGGGATCGCTGATTCCGGGCGTGCCTGCATCACTGATGAGTGCGATGGTCTGCCCCCCCTTCAGCCGCTCGACGATGCCGGCAGCCGTGCCGTGCTCGTTGAACTTATGATGCGACATCAGGTGGTTCTTGATCTCGAAATGCTTCAACAGGATACCCGACGTGCGAGTATCTTCAGCCAGCACCAGATCAGCTTCCTTCAGGATTCTGACAGCGCGCATCGTCATGTCCTCCATGTTGCCCACAGGCGTGGGAACGAGATACAATGTACCCATACAGAGTGCAAAGTTAAGCAAATTTTCGAATGGGCAAAACGATTTGCGCGTTTTTTCTTCGGAAAGAAGATCATGGCATCTTTTTTAAATAGAAATTAAGGTACGCGCAAGAGGGGATATCAAAGAGGCACTTCGGAGAAAAAAACGGAAGAAAATGCTTGGCGGTTTGGAAACGTCTTTGTACTTTTGCAGTGCTATGAACGAGAACCATTTCGGCGAGTATCATCGCCCAGGAAGAATCGAAGTCGTCTGCGGATCCATGTTCTCCGGCAAGACCGAGGAACTGATCCGCCGCATGAAGCGTGCCAAGTTTGCCAAACAGCGCGTCATCATCTTCAAGCCGCGCATCGACGTGCGCTATTCCGAGGAAGACGTGGTGAGCCACGACCGCAATGTCATTCCCTCTACACCCATCGACTCCTCGGCATCCATCCTTCTGCTGTCGTCCGACATCGACGTGGTGGGCATCGACGAAGCGCAGTTCCTTGACGACCAACTGCCTGCTGTCTGCAACGAACTGGCCAACCGCGGCATCCGAATCATCATCGCCGGACTCGACATGGACTTCAAAGGCACTCCCTTCGGCCCCATGCCGGCTCTCTGTGCCATTGCCGACGACGTGACAAAGGTACATGCCATCTGCGTCCGATGCGGTTCACTGGCCTACGTCAGCCACCGTCTCGTAGCCAACGACAAGCGGGTGCTGCTCGGCGAGACCTCCGAATATGAACCCCTGTGCCGCCACTGCTATGAAGAAGCCCTTCAGGAGGAAGAGCGACAACGGCAGGCCGCAGAGAATAGCAGCAACCCATAAAAGAAAGCACAAAACCAAATATCCCCCGAAGATGACAGAACAGAAATATACCTTCGATAAAATCGTCCGATGGACACTCATCGCCCTCGGTATCGTGGCAGCCTACCTCGTCATGGATACGCTCTCAAGCGTACTGCTCCCCTTCTTCATCGCATGGCTACTGGCCTACCTCACCTACCCCGTCGTGAAGTTCGTACAATACAAACTGCATGTACCGACGCGCGCCTTGAGCATCATCGTCACCCTGCTGATGCTCATCGTCGTCATCACCGCGGTTATATGGCTCATCATCCCGCCCATGATTGAACAGTTCGAACGCCTGGGCGACATTCTCAACCGCTTTGTCAACCAGAATACGAACTCCACCAGCGTAGGAGCCTACGTCAAAGACTGGATACAGGACAACCAGCAATCCATCGAGAAATTCTTCAAAAGCAAGGACTTCAACGATGCCGTGAAGACGGCCATGCCTAAGCTGTTTTCCTTCGTGGGACAGACAGCCAGCGTTGTGGTCAGCATCATCGCCTCGTTCATCACCCTGCTTTACATGTTCTTCATCCTTCTGGACTACGAATACCTCACCGAAAACTGGATCCGCATCTTCCCCAAGAAAGTACGGCCTTTCTGGCAAGAACTGGCCAAGGACGTTGAGCGCGAACTGAACAACTATATCCGTGGACAAGGGCTTGTGGCACTCTGCATGGGCATTATGTTCTGCATCGGATTCACCATCATCGGATTCCCTATGGCCATCGGCCTCGGCATCCTCATCGGCATCCTCGACCTTGTGCCCTACCTGCACACCTTCGCACTCATCCCCACCGCTTTCCTGGCCCTGCTCAAAGCCGCTGACACCGGACAGAACTTCTGGGTTATCTTCGGCCTGGCCGTCCTCATTTTCGCCATCGTACAGGTCATCACCGACATGATTGTCACCCCCAAAATCATGGGCAAGGCCATGGGGCTCAACCCCGCCATCCTCCTACTCTCCCTCTCCGTGTGGGGAGCACTACTCGGATTCATCGGCCTCATCATTGCGCTGCCCTTGACAACGCTCATCATTGCCTACTGGCAACGCTATGTGACAAAGGAGCACGAGGAACCGACACCCGACGAAACGCCTGCCGAAAACACCGTATTCTTGCCGTCGAATACCCCAAAAGACGAAGAAACGGCATCCGCAGCACAAAAAAACAGCAAATAATTTGCCCATTCAAAAAAAAGATACTACCTTTGCAGCCGATTTCAACGGAGATCCGCTAGCTCAGTTGGTAGAGCACAACACTTTTAATGTTGGGGTCTTGGGTTCGAGCCCCAAGCGGATCACAAGCGGAAGAGGCTCAAAAAGCCTCTTTTTTTATTCCAAATCAATCATTAGGATTTAGATTAATACTGAACTGTCAGGTTTGTGTAAATATTAAGTCCTTTCTGTGGTATACCATTCCAGTCGGAATAGGCAGAATATCTTTTGTCGAACAGATTTTCCACACCCATGCGGAGGGAGAACCGGGTATCGCCAACATGATGGCGGACGACAGCACTGAGATTCCAAATGGTCCACGCAGCCGTTGGCGTCTCTCCATACTTCGTGCCGACGTGATGCTGTCGAAGGTTTCCGTGGAACCCAAGCTGTGCCTCTAACTGCCGATAAACGAAGCGTAATCCGCTACTATATGCCAGCGGTGAGATCAGCGGTAGTCCCTTCCCATCCTTGTCGCACCCATAACTGAAACTGGCTTTACCATTCCACTGAAGCCAGTCGGCTATCGTCCATTCCGATGCAACAGAGAGGTTGACGATGGATGAATGGGGCTGATTGGTATATACCTTCACGCCTTTAGCCCCCACTGTCATCGCACTCAACTGCGGTTCAAACTGCCCGATGATATAGTTTGAGAAGAAGAAGGCGTTGCCTTCCACCTTTACATCCCAGTCCGACCACGCTGCATGAACCGATGCATTCAGTTCGAAGGCCGATTCGTTATTAAGGGCTGGATTACCGATATAGTCATACAGGTCGAAGGTATTGTTGAGATAATAGCCATAGGCCTCCGTTGGGGTTGGTGCACGGCTCCCCCACCCTGCTCCCACAGAGAAAGTGTAATGTGACAGTTGGTATTGATAGCGTGCTGCCAGACGTGCCGTTGTTTGCTGATAGCGATTGTGCATATGAGGAAAGAACACCTTCAACGCCTGCCAGCCTTCGTCATTATTCAGGCGTTGTTGCTGCCATGCCACCTTAGCTGACAGTCGAAGGGACTGACGCTCAGACAGCGACAGGCAGTCAGCGAGCGACAGGCCGGTATTAAATGTTCCCACATCAGGCCACGTCACCATATACATCGGAGAAGCACCCCCCAGATACATGGTCATGTCGGCAAACAAACGGTTATAGTATAAATCGTAGTTAACCTGTAGATCGTGCAATCCGTGATGTCCTGTCAGCATACTATAGAATCCTGCCGTTCGACTATCTCCTGGCATGTCCATGTGAATGATGACATCAGGGCGATGCGTGTCATCCATTTCGTGGATGATATGGTTGTAATACACTTTTGTCTCCCAAGCATTCCACAATCGGTCTTTGAATAAGTGCTTATAGGACAAGCTTGTAATAACGCCTTGAGCTTTGGCTACATCCATGTTTAATGCTGGATAGCCCACGTTGGCAGCTTTGTCGAAGATAAACGTTCCTTCTATCACGTCACGGTCTGTGATTCGCACACCGCCGTTGGCAAAGACATTGACCTTTCTGAACTGCGAGAACGGCAATACGTCACCACCACCGACCTTGTAGTTTCCTGCATGTCGATAGAATGAACCAAGATTGGTATAGAACCGATGTGAGGAAACGGCTGCATCGGCACCATAGACCTGCAGATGTCCATTGAGCTCATGACCGGCAGAGACAGTCAGGCTGAAGGGATCGTTATCAAACCCCACCTTCCTGAGTCGCAGATCCAGACTACCACCAATGTTGCCTGTGGCTTGAGGATTACCTTCAAGCCCACTATTCAGGCTGATACTTTGTAGGTTTCCACTCTCCACATAGGAGGTAACAGGATCCATTTTATCGGTGCATGCATAGAAAATCTTCATGCCATCAATAGTCGTAGAGAGACGCTCCATCTGCATATTGTTGACCACAGGTTCCCACGCGTAGGAACCACGACGTATGAGGTTGACCTGCGAGAATGCAGAGAGATGTTCGTCAATGGAGGCAGTCTGTCCTTTCATCGACCGTCGCCGGCCTGTTGCCTCTTCCGAAACAACAACCACTTCCTCCATCTGTCGTGTCTTGTCCAACGTAGAGTCTGCCGGAAGAATGGCAAGAAACAACAAAGGTGTCAACATAAAGCAAATTTTTTCGATTTTTTATTTATGGCTAAATGGTCACGTCCCAATAGAGGGAACTGAATCCGTCGTTCGTATTGTCGCCACCAGCCACTACATTTCCTTTACTGTCGCGAATGGTAAGGTAGATACGCCACAGTCCTGTCATCGTCAGATTGATTGTACCTGCATACAATCCTTCTTGCTGATATGTCAGTGACACATTATCGGGAGAGGTATGGAATCCCATATCAGGCATACGAGGATCGATATCAACGGTAAACTCCTCCGAAGCCTCCTGATAAGGTGTGACACCCGAAGTGCTCTTTTGCGAAACATAGGCTGTTATCGTGTTGGATCCTGTCTTCCAGTCAGTCGGATTGACCAATGAAAGATAATAGGTCTCACCTCCAGCCTTAAAGGACTGCACCCATTTCTGTCCTTCTGGAAGTGCATCGACATGGATGGAAACAGGCGCAAACGATTCCTTACTACCCGACACGCGGGCATCATAGCCGATAGTCCATTCGCCATCCATGATGAAAGACACCCATGCCCTTTTGACAGCAAGAATACTTTCGTCAAAGCTCTCAGCCCCTGTCGATGCTGGGGCACTATGATGAACATCCATCTTCGCCATATACATCAGAGGAATAAGGTTGTTAATATCGACGTCCTTTACATAGTTACCCGTTACATTCTTCGTTGCTAAGAAAAAGAGCTCATTATATCCTACATGGAATGTCCCCGTCTTGGAATAGACAGACACCGTATACTTGTCGCCTACAGCGAAAGAGAGTTCAGGGATGGGCTTCACAGTGTAAAGAAACTTCCTCACCAGAATGGCTTCATCGGCAGAGCAGCACTCCTGGTCGCCATCAAGTGTTACGCCTGAGAGCTGAATTTGTTGTTCACCTTCATTGTCGTTACTATTGCATGATGACAAAGCTGCAACAAACAATAATACTACTATTAAATACTTGTTTGCTTTTAAAAACTTGCTTGCTTTCATATCCTTCATTTCTTCTTTTACCTTAAAATGATTATTACTATTCACTCTTGCTTCCGTTTGCAAAGTTACGACCATTCCCAAAGACCTACAATACAACATTTAGGGTATTCTGCATCACTAAATCGTGGTAGATTGACTGTTTTGCTCTTTTCCAGAATCCACAGAGAATAAAAACAGACGTTTTTTCCATAGCATGGCACCCGATAATTCGTAACTCCACCTTTAACAAGATACGCACTCGGAAGTGAAAAGAAAAAGCAGGCTTTTCTTTTACATTTCCCCGTTTTTTCGTAACTTTGCCGACAAATGTTTCATCAAACACGCATGAGCATAACAGAAATATTAAACATAGACAAAGAAACGCGGCACTTCTCGTTCGAGGTTCTGCCGCCATTGAAGGGTAACGGCACAGAGGCGCTGTTCCGAACCATAGACAAACTGGCAGAATTCAATCCGCTTTTCATCAACATTACGACTCACCACAGTGAGTATGTATATCGCGAACGGGAAGACGGTTTGCTGGAACGCCATCGGGTGCGCCGCAGACCGGGAACGATTGCCATTGCAGCAGCCATCCGGCAACGCTATAACATCCCTGTCATCCCGCACATTATCTGTAGCGGTGCCACAAGGGAAACGATTGAATACGAATTACTCGACCTCCAGTTTCTGGGCATTTCCAACCTTCTGTTGCTACGAGGCGACAAGGCAAAGGAAGACGCACGCTTCACGCCTACACCCGGCGGATATGAGCACACCACAGAGCTGATAGAGCAGGTGAATCGCTTCAACGACGGGTTCTTTGTCGACGGCAGTCCCATCAAGCATCCGGGAAACAAGTTCTCCTATGGTGTGGCGTGCTATCCGGAGAAGCACGAAGAGGCACCAAACCTGGATCACGACCTGATGTGGCTGAAGCACAAGCAAGAACTGGGTGCCAGCTATGCCGTCACGCAGCTCTTCTACGACAACCAGAAATACTACGACTTCGTGGCAAAGGCACGCCAGCTGGGCATCACCATCCCCATCATACCCGGCATCAAGCCTTTTGCCAAGCTGTCACAGCTTACCATCGTACCCAAGACCTTCCACTGCGACATTCCGCAGGAGCTGGCTGCCCTGGCCGCTCGCTGCCAAACAGATGAAGACGCCCGCCAGTTGGGCATTGAGTGGACCACCCGACAAGTCAAAGACCTCTATGCGCACGGCATCAACAATGTGCATTTCTATACGGTATCAGCCGTAGACAGTGTGCACGAAGTGGCCAAGCGTCTGCTATAACAAGGATATATGGACTGGAAAGAAGTCATCGGACAAGAAGACATCAAGCACCGACTGACAGCCATGGTGCAAGAAGGACGTGTGCCTCACGCCTTGCTCTTCTGCGGTGCAGAAGGAACAGGCAAGCTGGCGTTGGCCATGGCCTTTGCCAGCCATCTGCTAACGGGACCTGACGCACCCGCTAACGCCGAGGCTATGCTTCGCGAGTGGGCTCATCCGGACTTGCACTTCTCCTATCCGACCATCAAGCTTTCCTCCATGTCGGCCGACCACCAGCCCGTCAGCAGCGACTTTGCCAAGGAATGGCACCAGCTCATCATGCAAGGGCCCTATTTCACCCTCCGCCAATGGATGAAACAGATGGGAGCAACCACCCAACAGTCCATTATCACGGGTGCGGAAAGTGACGAACTGGGACGCAAGCTCAACCTGAAATCCAGTCAGGGCGGTTACAAGGTGGCCATCATCTGGATGCCTGAACGCATGAACCAGACCAGTGCCAACAAGATTCTGAAGCTATTGGAGGAACCGCCGCAGCAGACTGTGTTTCTCCTGGTCAGCAACGAGCCGGAGAAGCTGCTGGAAACCATTCGGAGCCGCACCCAGCGCATTGATGTCAAACTCATCGGAGAGGAAACCATCCGGCAGGCACTCATCACCCAGCGGGGCATTGACGAAGAAGCAGCCACGCAGATAGCCCGTGTGGCTCACGGCAGTTGGCTCCGCGCACTGGAAGCATTAGATGCCGGCAACGAGAACCGGCAGTTCCTCGACATGTTCACGCTGCTCATGCGTCTGGCCTATGCCCGCAACATCAAGGAACTCAAGAAATGGAGCGAGGCCGTAGCCGCGTATGGCCGCGAAAAGCAACGCCGCATGCTG
Organism: uncultured Prevotella sp.; assembly: GCA_946184025.1. Classification (GTDB taxonomy): domain Bacteria; phylum Bacteroidota; class Bacteroidia; order Bacteroidales; family Bacteroidaceae; genus Prevotella. The sequence goes on along the minus strand of CAMHEA010000006.1, from coordinate 9,337 downwards.
GTCTACTTCGGGCAACAGGTACGCGAAAACTTTGTCTACAACTTCAAGATACCCGCCCTAAACTACATGACAGCCGACGAAGAGGCCTTCTCCAAGAAGTTCTCACCCTTCATCCATGAAGGCAACGTCATTGAAATCAGCGAACTCATAGAGCGATCCAACCGCGACATCGGACAGAACGCCAATGCCAAAATCGTGTTCTACGACTTCGCACTGAAGATGATCGTATTGATATTAAGAAAATAGGAACATTTCCCAAATAAGGAACTGCGAGATATGGATTATAAAGACATGAAATTCAAGATGTGGCAGGGATGCGACCGCGGACTGGGCAAGTGCGCCTGCGGCCGACAAGACCGCCAGTTGAACACCTACGACTGGCTGGCCGACGTGCCAGGCAACAACGACGACACCGATTTGGTGGAAGTTCAGTTCAAGAACACCCGCAAGGGCTACTACCATAACGTGAACAATCTGGACCTCAAGAAGGGCGACATCGTTGCCGTCGAAGCCAGTCCAGGGCACGACATTGGCGTGGTCACCCTGACCGGCCGCCTCGTCAAGCTCCAGATTAAGAAGGCCAACATCCGTTCTGCCGATGACATCAAGCGCATCTACCGCATTGCCAAGCAGGTGGACATGGACAAATACTATGAAGCCAAGGCCCGCGAGCACGCAACCATGATTGAGAGCCGCCAGATTGCCAAAGGGCTGGGACTGCAAATGAAGATCGGCGACGTGGAATATCAAGGCGACGGCACCAAAGCCATCTTCTACTACATTGCCGACGAGCGTGTAGACTTCCGCCAACTCATCAAAGACCTAGCCGCAGCCTTCCATGTCCGCATCGAGATGAAGCAAATCGGAGCCCGCCAGGAAGCCGGACGCATCGGCGGGACAGGCCCCTGCGGACGCGAGCTGTGCTGTGCCACATGGATGAAGAACTTTTCGTCCGTCAACACCGGAGCCGCCCGCATACAGGACATCTCCCTGAATCCCACCAAACTGGCAGGCATGTGCGCCAAGCTGAAATGCTGCCTGAACTACGAGGTGGACAACTACATGGAGGCAAGCCGCCGTCTGCCGCCGAAGGACGCCGTCCTCCAAACCCTCGACAACGACTACTTCCTCTTCAAGTCGGACATCCTCGCCGGACTGGTGACCTATTCCACCGCCAAAGGCGTGGCCGCCAACCTGGAAATCATCACGACCCGGCGGGCACACGACATCATCGAGATGAACAAGCGTGGCGAGAAACCCCTCTCCCTGCAAGAAGACGGCAAACAGCGGCAGCCTGAAAAGCCCATCGACCTGCTGGCAGACACCGACATCAGCCGCTTTGACAAAGCCAAGAAAAAGAAGAAAAAGAACAAGAACCGGCAAGGCAGCAACGCCCAGGGAGGTGACAATCGCCCGTCAAGCAACGCCACCAAGCAGGCCAACGGAAACAACCGGCAAGGCGGAAACAACCGTCAGGGCAACCGCCGCCGTCCCAACAACCCGCAAGGAGCCGCAAGACAAAACCATGAGGATTAAGGAATACACCTTATTATATAGTATAAGCCATCCTTTCACGGCACAGGCCTGTCCCATCGGCAGGCCTATGGTATGGCTGGCCGCCATCATCGGACTGCTGTTTATGTCGTCGTGCACCTACGACGACACCTACAACCATTACGAACCGACAGCCAAAGCGGGCTGGCGGAGCAACGACACCCTGACATTTGCCATCCCGCCACAGCATGCGGGAACCTATGCGCTCAACGTCGGATTCCGTGCCACCCAGGCATTCCCCTATAAAAGGCTGGCCTTTATCATGGAGAGAACCACCTACCCCAGCCGACATGTCCGCAAAGACACCGTCCGGTGCATCGTAGCAGACAACACCGGACGGCTGGCCGGCAAGAACGGCATCAGCAACAGCGAATATCTCTATCGCATCAGCCACCTGCAACTGCACGAAGGCGATTCCCTCTGCATCAAGATCCACCACTGCATGCGCCCCGACGACCTGCCAGGAATCACCGACATCGGCATCAACCTGCGACAACAACGCCGCTGAACCATACAGAAAGTGCCTGACCATCGGAACATTCCATGGTCAGGCACTTTTCATTTACCCAAATTCACCACCCTAAAAACTATCGGCCGACCCCAAATTCACCGCCCTAAAAAACCATCTGAAGCTCCACGGGAAAACCACTGAGACTCAGAGAGTTACAAAAGGAACTTTAGTCGTGAGAATTTTTAATTTATTTTTTCAGAATTAATAAATTATTTTTTGAGAATTAATAAATTAAAAATTCTCACGGCTGAAGCACTTTCTGAAAATGAAAGAGGCTCAGCCGCTCAGGAACAACAGCCCCAAGCGGGATTCAGAAAAGAATTTTGCGAAGGAAACTGAAGGACTGCGGGCTACTGACGAATCAGGTTTCTTCCGGCATCAATGCGCAGGAAAATAAACAACAGCAACGTGAATCCCCACAAAGAAGAGCCTCCGTAGCTAAAGAAGGGCAACGGAATGCCAATGACCGGGGTCAGGCCGAGCACCATGCCCACATTGATGAACACATGGAACAGGAAGATGCTCAGCACACAATAGCCATAGACCCGCCCGAAAGTGAACGGCTGCCGCTCGGCCAGCTTGATGAGCCGGAGGATGAGTGCAAGGAAGAGCAGCAGGACTCCGGCCGATCCGAGGAAGCCTTCTTCCTCGCCTACGGTGCAGAAGATGAAGTCTGTGTCCTGCTCGGGCACGAACTTCAGCTTGGTCTGCGTGCCGTTGAGGAATCCTTTTCCTTGCAGACCGCCCGACCCGATGGCTATCTCACTCTGGTGGACGTTGTATCCGGCTCCGGCCAAGTCCTCGTCCAGCCCCAGCAGCACATTGATGCGTACGCGCTGATGCGGTTGCATGATGTTGTTGAGCACATAGTCGGCTCCCGAGAAGAAGAGGATGGATCCCAGTGAAAAGAAACCAATCAGGAGATAGTTGCGGACGCGTGTGCGTAACGACCGGTAGACGAGATAGAAGATCAGCGATGCACAAAGGATGTACTGCACATAGGTGACATCGAACGGTATCACGAACTCGGCGAAGAGCAGGAACAACAGCGTAAGGCCTACGGAGTAGCCCACGATGGCCTTCACCTCGCGCTTGTCGCCACAATAGACATAGGCCATGCCGGCCGTAAACAGTTGTACGAGAAGCAGTACGACAAACTTTCCGAGGGAAGTCGGCGTGTCCCAGAGCATCACTTCCTCAAACTTAATGCCCACGACGAAGTAGACAACCATGGCGACAGCGGTAAAAAGAATGCTGCCGGGCATACCTTCGCGGTAGAACATGAGGAAGAAGGAGAGATAGACCAAGGCCGATCCGGTTTCTTTCTGCCCGACAATACACAGCATCGGCAGGAAGACGACGGCACAGGCGGCAGCAAAATGCTTCCATCGCTGCATCGTAAAACCATAGGTACTCATCAGTTTCGACACGGCCAGTGCCGTAGCAAACTTGGCAAACTCAGCCGGCTGAAGCCGCAACGGCCCCAAGACCAGCCAAGAGCGGGAACCTTTGATTTCGTGCGGGTTGAAGATGGTGGCGAAAAGCAGGAGCACCAACAGGGCATAGATGACGTAGGCAAAGGTATCGAAGAAGCGGTCGTCCATCATCAGCAGTACGAAGCCGATGCAGATGGAGGTACCTATCCATACAATCTGCATGCCGGAACGTGCATCCAGGCTGAAGATGTCGGTGTCGCCATAGGTGTAGCTGGCTCCACACACACTGATCCATCCGAAGATGAGCAGTGCAATGTAGATACCGATCGTCCACCAGTCCAATGACTGGAGTACACTTGGCTGTTTGTCATTCACTCTCCCGCTTGCCATTTGCTTCCTGTTGTCTTGTTTCCTTATCGTTGTCTTTACCGCTCATGCCGCCTTCCTTGTCGTCACGCTTCTCGGCCGGCTCCCGGCGGATGGTCATTTCCTCGTCCATGCGGATGATGGGATCGTCCGACGGTTTCTTCCGTTCCGGTTCGCGGCCGCCGTCATGGTCCTTTTGCGATGAAGGGGTCATGATCTGTTCTTCGTTGCCGCCCTTCTTCTCCTGTGCCCGACGCAAGGAGTCCTGCCGCTGGTTGATGCGACGGATGGAATCCAGGCGCAACGAGTCGGCACGCGTATGCTTTCGCTCAAAGTTGTAGGCGATATGGCGGCTCTGCATAGCCGCAGCCTTGGCCTCTGAAGCCGGTGACAGCTTACCATTGATATACTGTTCCATCATCAGTGCGCCGATAGGCACGCCAAATACGGCTCCGAAGCCACCGTTCTCCACATAGACGGCAATGGCTATCTTCGGATTGTTCATCGGCGCAAAGCCCATGAAGGCCGAATGGTCCTTACCGCGGTTCTGCGCCGTACCCGTCTTGCCACAGACTTCGTACATGGTGGTATTGGCCGAACGGCAGGTACCGCCCAAGACGGCCGCCCGCATGCCTTGCACGACATATTCATAGGCTTCGCGGCTGCCCTTTGTGTAATGCTTCTCCTTGTATTTCGGATCCAGCTTCTGTCCTTTGATACTGCGCACGACATGCGGTGCAATGTAATAGCCGCGGTTGGCGATGGTGGCACCGAGGTTAGCTATCTGCAAGGGGGTCAGCGTCACCTCTCCCTGACCGATGGAAATGGATACGACAGAGAGTCCGCTCCACTTTCCGAAGGCGTTGTTATAGAACTCAGCATTGGGAATCATACCACGCTTCTCGCCCGGCAGGTCGATGCCGAGCTTATAGCCGAAGCCCATGCTGACCATGTAGTCGCGCCAGGTGTTCATTGCGTCGTCGAGTGTCTTATACTTCTTGCGGTTGGAGAGCATGTTGTAGAGTCCCCAACAGAAATATCCGTTGCAGGAAGTGCAAAGTGCCGGCACCAAGTTGATGGGAGATCCGTGGCCGTGGCAGCCCACATGAAGGCCTTTATAGGTGAATCCGCGATGGCAGGGATAGAGGGTTTGAGGGGTGATGATGCCTTCAGTAAAGTAAGTGACGGCCTGGCCGGTCTTGAACGTAGAACCAGGAGGATACATACCCATGATGCAGCGGTTGAGCAAGGGCTTTGCCGGATCGTCGGTAAGCTCGCGCTGAGAAGTGCCACGCATCTTGCCGATCATCGTGTGCGGGTCGTAGGTCGGCGAAGAAACCATACACAGCACCTCACCGGTTGACGGTTCAATGGCGACGATGGCTCCCAGCTTTCCTTCCATGAGTCGCTCGCCAAGTGCCTGCAAGTCAATGTCGATGCTCAGTTGCAAGTCTTTGCCGGCACGGGGCTTCTGGTCGTACTCGCCATTCTGATAGCTGCCTTTGATCCGGCCATGGGCATCGCGCAACAGGATCTGTACGCCTTTCTGCCCACGCAGTTCTTTCTCATAAGCACGCTCCACGCCCATCTTGCCGATGTAGTCTCCGGGCTGGTAGTAGTCATCATCCTCGATATCAGTCTGTGACACCTCTGCCACATCGCCTAAGACATGGGCACCATAATTGTACTTATACTGCCGGACACTGCGCCGCTGAATATAGAAGCCAGGGAAACGGAAGAGCTTTTCTTGGAAAGCACTGAACTGCGTGTCGCTCAGTTGGCTCATAAAAAGCTGTTGGGTAAACCGCGAATAGCCGGGATTACGGTTTCTGTCCTTAATCTCGGCCATGCGCTTGTCGAAAAAATCACGCGTAATATTCAACGAACGGCAGAATTCCAACGTGTCCAAACGTCCCACCTGTTCGTTCATCACCACCATGATGTCGTATGCCGGCTGATTGAATACCAGCAGTTTGCCCTTGCGGTCGGTGATGGTTCCACGCGAGGGGAACTCCACTTTCTTCAGGAAGGCGTTCGAGTCGGCACTTTTCCGATAGTCGTCGCTCATAATCTGGAGCGCAAACAACCGGACAATATAGGTGATGACAATCACAATGGCCACGGTTCCGATGACCACCTGTCGTTTCTCGAGCTCGAAATCCTTCATGGTCAGTTCCTCCTTACAGACTCCAGCACGAGAATCAACAGCATAATCAGTGCCGTACTGCCTAAGATGCACTCGCCCCAGTATATCCAATTAAAGAAACTGAACATCTCCAGCGAGAAAAACAACAGACAATAGATGAACACCAATATCAGAGAATAGTAGAAATAAGGTGCACCGCCCATGCCGTGGAGCGACGGCCGCATATCGTCGGCTGAATCGCGGGGTATAAACGGGGCTAACACATAGGGCTGCAAAGCGGCAATGAAAGTAAGGGAACCAGCCGCCACACCCGGAGTGTTGGAGAAACTGTCAATAACGACACCCATGGTAAAGGCCCAGAGCAGCAGCCCCCACTTGGGATAGTTGCGCCGAAAGCCCAGCACGAAATAGACATAAAGCAACGGCGTAGCCACCCCGAACAGATGGATGCGGTTCAGAACCAAGACCTGTACAAGACAGAATGCAAGGAACGATGCCAGTTTCTTAAAAAAATCAATGCTCATTGCGCGTTGCTATTGTTTCGGTTTGATAGAGTCCAAGGCTGCCTGGTTGACCTGAAGGCGTTCCTCGGCGATGGGATCGTCAATCACACACACGTCGCGGAGGCGGGAAAAGTCAGTAGAGAGCTTGATTTGCAACCGATAGGACAATCCATCCGTAGAATTGAAGACATGCAGAATCTCACCGACGAGCACCCCCGGCGGAAAGACCGAGGAATAGCCGCTGGTCACCACCTTCTCATGGAGTTTGAAATGAGCATGCCGCGGAATGCCATCCACATACGCCAGTGCCGAAGAACCGCCTTGCCAATGCAGATAGCCAAAATATCCGCGGCCGGCGATGGCACAACTGATGTTGGACTTGGAGTTTAACACAGGGATAACGACGGAGAAATGACGCGAAACGAGATAGACAATGCCTACGACACCGTTTCCACAGGCTACGCCCATGTCCTTCCTGATGCCGTCGGCACTACCTTTGTCAATGGTAATGAAGTTGTCCGTCTTCGACAGCGAATTGTCCACCACCTTGGCAGGAATCAGCCTGAAACCGTCAAGGCCTGCCGGTGTCTGCTTTCGGGTGGAATCGGCGGCGACCTGTTTGTCCCTGAGCTGCTCCGACAGCACACGCACCTGATGTTCCAGATACATATTGCGTCGGGTGAGGTCCTCGTTCACCTTACCCAGGCTGAAAAAGGACTCCACCTTCGAACTTGTGGCGAGCACGGTGCCCGTCACTTCGTTCGCAGAGGTAAACCACACACTTCCCTGATAGTTGTTGAACCTGAACAAAAGAACCAGACTCACCACCTCCAAGACAACAAACAGGAACCAGTGATGGTGTTTGGCCAGAAACTCCGTTAAGTTATGCATCCGTCAAGAACAAACTCCTAACTCCTATCTCGTAACCCGCGGCTTACCGCATAAGGAACGAGAAACGATCAACGTTCTGCAAGGCGATGCCGGCCCCCTTGGCCACACAGTGCAAGGGATCCTCGGCCACGATGAAGGGGATATGGATCTTGTCAGTCAGACGCTTGTCGAGACCACGCAACAAGGCACCGCCACCCGTCAGATAGATTCCGTTCTTCACGATGTCGGCATAAAGCTCAGGCGGTGTGTTCTCCAGTGCCGTGAGCACCGCGTTCTCGATGCTTGCCACCGTGCGGTCGATGCAATGCGCAATCTCCTGATAGCAAACAGGAACCTCCATCGGCAGTGCCGTAATCTTGTTCGGACCGACGACAACAAAGTCTTCCGGTGCATCTTCACCCAGGTCGGTCAGTGCCGAACCTACGTTAACCTTGATGCGCTCTGCCATACGCTCACTGACGCGCACATTGTGTTGGCGACTCATATAGTCTTGGATGTCAGCCGTCAGGTCATCGCCAGCCACCTTGATACTGTTGTTGGCAACGATACCACCCAGCGAAATCACGGCAATCTCCGTCGTACCACCGCCGATGTCAACAATCATGTTGCCCTGCGGAGCCTCTACGTCAATACCAATACCAATAGCGGCAGCCATCGGTTCGAAAATCAGATACACGTCGCGGCCGTCAGCATGCTCGGCACTGTCTCGGACAGCACGCAACTCCACCTCCGTGGAGCCAGAAGGCACGCCAATGACCATGCGCAGCGACGGCGAGAAAAGGCGAGAACCCGTATGCACCATCTTGATCAGGCCACGCATCATCTGCTCGCAAGCAGAGAAGTCGGCAATCACACCGTCGCGCAACGGGCGAATCGTACGGATATTGGGCTGCTCCTTCTCATACATCAGCTTGGCTTTTTCACCTACGGCAATCATCTTGTCCGTCCGGCGATCCAACGCAACGACCGACGGCTCGTCAACAACAATTTTATCATCGCTGATAATAATGGTGTTCGCCGTACCCAGGTCCATTGCAATCTCCTGAATAAAACTAAAAAATCCCATGTCTTTAATATTTTTATATTTTAATTTCTTTTAGAAAACAGATGAGGGATAAGTGATGAAAGACGAAAAGCACCCACTTTTGCCTGCCACCTCTTCTTTGCGAAGTAAGCGTGAATCGCCGTGTCATAGTGGCTGCTTACGCCAAAGGCACGCTCTGCGAACCTACGACGCTGTGCCCGTGTCGTAACAGCACCCTGCTCGTTCAGGATGTCCAGCAAAACGCCATACTCAGCCTTGCTCGGGACAATGACCACGTCGTTGAAGTTCTTTGCTCCCGCACGAATCAGCGAGATTCCACCGATGTCGATCTTCTCGATGATGTCAGCTTCGGAAGCCCCACTGGCCACCGTCTGCTCAAACGGATACAAATCCACTATCACCAAGTCAATCGCCGGAATCTCATACTCCGCCATCTGATGCTGGTCGCCCTCATTGTCACGCCGTCCCAGAATGCCGCCAAACACCTTCGGGTGCAACGTCTTTACGCGTCCGCCCAAGATTGACGGATACGTTGTCACACTTTCCACCGTCTGACACTCATAGCCCAATCCTTCGATGAACTGCTGTGTACCACCTGTCGACAGGAACTTCACACCTTCAGCATTCAATTTAGCCAGCAACTCATCCAAACCATCTTTGTGGAAGACCGACACCAACGCCGTCTTCACCTGTTTTTTGTCTGCCATATAATTATTGTATATACATTATTAATATATATTATATATAATATATACCAACAAGGTATTTTCCGTCTATGTAAAGTGCAAAATGCAGATGTCCGAAGTGAGTAAGTGAGTAAGTGAGTAACCTCCATTTTTTCCGCCCACGTGAGAGAAAAATTTTTCTCTGGTGTACGAGCAAAAA
>CAMHEA010000005.1 GCA_946184025.1 uncultured Prevotella sp. | reverse complement strand
CTGTATCTGTCTTGCTTTTATAACCCTTTCACGTATTACAGCACTTGGCTCTCCCTGCTGCATCTTGCTTAAATCGGCAAATGGCACAGCCTGGATTTCGCAATGGATGTCGATGCGGTCGAGCAACGGGCCGCTGATCTTGTTCATGTAGCGTTGGATCTGTCCCGGCGTGCAGACGCAATGATGCGTAGGGTCACCGTAATAGCCGCAAGGACAGGGATTCATCGAGGCTACAAACATGCACGAACAGGGATATTCGATGCTGTATTTGGCACGCGAGATGGTGATCTTCCTGTCTTCCAGCGGCTGACGGAGCACCTCCAGCGTCTGCTTGTTGAACTCCGGCAGCTCGTCACAGAAGAGAACGCCATTGTGGGCGAGTGAGATTTCACCCGGCTGCGGACTGGTGCCGCCCCCGACGAGTGCCACCTGCGAGATGGTATGGTGCGGACTGCGGAAAGGACGTTGCGAGATGAGCGACGTGTTACGGTCGGTCTTTCCGGCGATGGAATGGATCTGCGTTGTCTCCAGACTCTCGGCGAGCGACAGCGGCGGCAGGATGCTGGGCAGCCGTTTGGCGAGCATGGACTTTCCGCTTCCCGGCGGACCTATCATAATCATGTTGTGGCCACCGGCGGCAGCCACTTCCATGGCACGCTTCACATTCTCCTGTCCCCGCACGTCGGCCATGTCGAGGTCGAAATCGGCCTGACGCTCATAAAACTCCTTACGGGTATCGACGAAGCACGGCTCCTGATGCAGCTGTCCGTTGAGGAAACCGATGACCTCCATGAGATTTTCCATGCCATACACCTCCAGATTGTTGACCACGGCCGCCTCGCGCTCGTTCTGCTTGGGCACGATGAGCCCCTTGAATTTCTCTTTCCTCGCCTGAATGGCGATGGGCAGTGCGCCGCGGATAGGCTGCAGGCTGCCGTCAAGACTCAGTTCGCCCACGAGCATATAGTCTTTAAGGCGTTCAACACTCATACACTCATTAGCGGCCAGGATGCCCACGGCCAGCGGCAGGTCATAGCTGCTACCCTCTTTCCTGATGTCGGCAGGAGCAAGGTTGATGGTGATATCGGCCACCGGAAACTTGAATCCGTTGTTGAACATGGCGGCAGCGATGCGGTCGCGGCTTTCCTTGACGGCTGTGTCGCCAAGTCCCGTGAGATGGAAAAGCACGCCGCGCGTCATGCTTACTTCTGCGGTCACGGTCGTTACCTCAAGGCCGTTGACAGCCGCGCAATAGGTTTTGACAAGCATGGTATTATTCGTTATTTTCCGCAAAGATACGATTTTATTTCCTATCCCAATCATGTTTCACCGTCCTTTGGTTACTTTTTAATGTGCGAAAAAATCAAATAACAAAAAAAAAGCGTATCTTTGCATACGATTTCAACATTACACGACCCAACACGCATCACCCTGTTATGAAAAAGAGATTGACACTAACCCTCTGGTCGGCCATCCTTGCGCTGGCGGCATTCAGCCAAGAAGCCGACACAACCATCGTTCTCAACTATGGCTATCTGCCCGTTGACACCATCACCGTCAGCAAGTCGTCGGCCACCTTCCTGCAACTGCAAGAGGCAGAGTCCGTGATACAAGACCTCACTGACCAAAAGGCCAAGAACCAGGCCGTCCTGGACTATGTGTCAAACCATCCCGACAGCGACGGTTCTGTCTATCTGCTGGGACATGTCAGAGGCATAAACCATGGAAGGAAAATCCTCTCTCTCCTGTCGGAACGAGCCAGAAACGGCAACATGAAGAAACTCTATCATGCCTACAGTGACGGAGTCAAGGAGTTTGACGAAATGACCACGAAGACACGCGAGGCCTGTCCCATCGGAAAAGAAGCCAAGGACTTCACACTTGAAGACATCAACGGACGGCAACTGACGCTGTCATCGCTTCGCGGACGCTATGTGATACTCGACTTTTGGGGGTCATGGTGTGGAGGTTGTATCGCAGAATTCCCCCACATGAAAAACTTCTATGAGCACCATCGCGACAAATTAGAAATCGTCGGCGTGGCCTTCCACGACCAAGAAGACAAGTGGAAAGCGGCCGTTGAAGAACACCAGCTGCCTTGGAAGCTCGTTCTGGACAGAGAAGAAGATTCAGCAGGAGCGGACAGCGTGGCTAAAAGATATGGCATCGTGGCTGCCCCAACCTATGTACTGATAGACCCGGAAGGCAACATCGTGCAATGGACAATCGGCGAAATTGACTCCATCGAAATGCTTTTTGAATAAAAGCACAGCACAAATCAGCGATGCCCTCCCCGCTTCCGGGCGACTTTCAGCAAGCAATATACCCTTTATTACTTCATCAGACAGCCTATATTACTCGGTAAAACAGCCTATATTACTGAGCAATATAGGCTTTATTGCTTTTCGGCCGAAGCTCCGATACCTGGAAAAAACAAGCCTCGTAAAGCCATGAAAGGGGCAGACGGGACAGGCTGTCTGCCCGTCGGAGTACTCAGCCGTTTACAGGCGGAATCCCAGAAAGATGCGTCCCTGCCACCGATGATACCTGACATTGCCATTGCTGCCTTCCAGAAACGATGTGGAACCTTTGACGGTGAATCCGGCAAAGCTGCGAGCCGACAAGCGGCGGACGACGGCGAAACGTCCGTTGAGAATCATTTCAGGGAAGCGCGTGGGTGCATCGCGGCGCATTCCGTCTACGGTCATGTTGTTGCGGTTGAAGACAATCAGCATGGGAAGGGAAGAAAGGTGGAACAGCCATTTGTCGCTGAGAACGAGATGATAGCCGTAGCCGCCGCCAATGCCGAAATAGCCCACATAGATCCGCCCATGGGGCTCGTCGGAAGACGCCTCGTCGGTGGTCTTGAAACGACCACCCTGATAGGCAAATCCTGCCAGCCAGGAGCCAGCCGAGCGTTTCTGCAGATAGGTCTGCGTGAAGGCGGCAGGATAGGAAAAGTGGCGGTGGTTGAAGAAATAATAGGCTGTAAGGTTGAACATCTGCATATCCACAAGCCCTTTCTCCACGTCGCTGACAACATCTCCGTGGGTCATGGTGCCCGACAGGGTTTTGGAGAGCTGATAGCTGGCATCCACACAATAGCGGTTGCTGCTGGCCGAGAGGTTCAGTTCATAGTCCTTGTTGCGTCCGCTCAGGCTGCCTGGATTGAGGGAGAGGGCTGCGGCCACGCCCATGTAGCTGGCTCCGAAGTTGATGGTACCCCGGAGAGCCGTCTTCAGGTCGCCCTTGATTGTCTGCCCGTCTACGGTTCCCCGTCCGTGAAGGTAGTTTCCGCTGAGGTTTGTCCGTACACGCAACGTCAGTTTCTCCTTCGGACGCATGATGTAGGCGGTGTCGTAGGTAACCCGCCGGTATCTTTTCTGCAACACACTGTCCACCCTTGTCTTGATTTCCTCGTGCCGGCTCTGGGCTGAGGCGGGTAGGACAAAAAGGGAAAGTAGGATGAGTAGATGTTTCATTCTTTAGAAAAACAATGGGTATTGGGGTGCTTAGGCTTTTGGGATATTGGCCTTATCATTTACTATTTATCTATCATTTAGAGGCCTGAGCTCCCGTCGGCACGTCCCTGACAGTTAAGGAAGAAGTTCATTGAGCCGACGGCGCAAGTCGTTGTTGCTCAGATTGCGTTCGATGACGCGCCCGTTGCGCAGTACGACGGTCTCAGGCACGCGGCTCAGCCCCAGCTGTTTCAGCAGGGGAGACTCCAGCATCTGTCCGTCGCAAACGTTAGGCCAGCTGATTTCGTTGCTCTCCATCCACCGCTGGCACTCTTTCGGGCTGGCATCAATGTTGATGCTGAGTGCCTTGAGACTGCCGCCGTTCTTTCGTTTGTCGCGGATGATGCGCTGGGTTTCCTGACTTTCGTAGTTCCAGGTAGCCCACACGTTGATGACGGCAATGCCTGCACGCAGGTCGGCATCGGTCTGCTGCCGCCCTTCGGTGTCAGTGGCCTTGTAACGAGGCAGACTGCTGCCCTTGGTCAGCTTCAGCATACCCGCCAGCGACTGCTTCAGCTGCACCAGCAGGCCGTTTTCAGTCTGCTTGCCGTGCATCATGTCAACGAGTTCGAGGGCTTTCCTGTAGTCGGGCTCGGCTGTCTGGATGAAATATTTCCTGACGAGATAGATGCCTACGGGCGACTCAGGATGGTCTTTGACGAACTGTTCTGCCAGCCGCCGTTCCTCAGGTGGCGACACGCTGACTGTCATTTTCCGGAACTTCGTCATCAGTTCGTTCTCCTTCGTACCCTCCACGGTCATTTCTTTCAGGTGGGAGGCATCGGCCTTGATGTCCACGCTGCCACCCGGTGTGGCAAAGACGGGGTGCTCAGAGAAGTTGGGAAAGACAAGCATCAGCATGGCTTGCCGAGGCATCGGGGTCTCATAGGCAAAGCGGCCGGCTTGGATCTTGATCGTGTCGATGCCCTTCAGTCCGCCGTCGGGGCTGTAGACATAGAGCTCGCCTTGGTTGATGTGGAGGAAACGGCCTTCAATCTTGAAGTATCCGCTGCGCGAACCGCACGAGGTGAGCAGGAAAGTGCATAAAAAAAGAAAGTAAAGAGGTAAAATCCTTACGCCCTTGCGTACGCTGTGAAAACTGTTGTGTTTCATAAGCTTGATGTTTTACCTTTTTACTTTCCTTCCTTTATTCTATTGATAAAGTGTGCCGCGAGCGGGACTCGAACCCGCACAGCCTTACGGCCAAGGGATTTTAAGTCCCTCGTGTCTACCAATTCCACCATTGCGGCATGGTGTTCGCCGATGAGCCGCCCTCCGGATACAGAAAGGCTGCGCCATGGGCGCAAGAGCGGAAAACGGGACTCGGACCCGCGACCCCAACCTTGGCAAGGTTGTGCTCTACCAACTGAGCTATTTCCGCATGAGAAAACGATGCCGTCGGCACCTTTGCGCCTGCAAAGATAGTCCTATTTCTCCGAACAGCCAAACTTCTGCGCCGTTTTTTATCCCAAATTCGGTCTTTGACTTGATGTCAGCGTGGTATTTGTTTTGAGCAAATAAAAGCGCGGACAGGCTTTCATGCTGTCCGCGCTTGGCATTCAGGGGGAGTGTGTTTACTTCTTCACGACACTGAGCTTGGCTGTTGACGTGCCGGAAGTCAGGTCGATGGTGAAGACATAGGTATCGCCGTCGGTCAAGGACGCGCCGTCGGCAAGGAAGATGTTGCCATCGTCGTGGCCGTTATTTTCCTTACCCATTCCCACAAGGAAGAGGTCGCTGGTGCTGGTCAGCATGAAATCACCACCTGAACCCTTGAACTCAGTACCCCAGTTGGGTTGTCCAAAGAACTTGAAGTTCACGTTGCCAGCATTCAACTGCTTGCCAATGACTAACGTCAACTGATAAGTCTTCTCCGCAATGGGTGCCAGGCATAAGTTGTTTTCGATGCCTGTCCACCAATCTTGACTCACGGAGTCATAGGTGGGCTTGTTGATTCCTTGACTACCAATAGCCCAAACGGCTCCGGTTCCGTCGGCCTGCAACGTTGCAGGGGCATCTGGCGTACCGGCAAAGATGCGGAATCCCTTGTGGGTGAAGTCGGCGGTGATGGTGTAGGTACCCGTCATGGCATTGAAGGCATAGGTGTTATCCTCTGTCTTGGTGAAGAAGTCGGGATCGTAGAACCAATCTGCATCAGTGAGTGCGGCTTCGCCTTCGAAGGAGTAGACTTTTCCTTGTACGAGTTCGCCGGTGAAGACCCTTCCGCCTTCGTTGTCGGCAAATTCAATGGGCTGCACATCGAGCGGCTCCTGTGGTCCGTAGCTGAAGTCAGCAGTGTTGAACGTCACCTCTACATTGCCCACCGTAGCACTTTGCAGGTTCAGGTCGCCTGTGCCCCCCAGTGCAATCTCGGCTCCGTCGCTACCGAAGACGAAACGCCCGTCGGCCGTTTCAAAGTGTCCGCGGAAGGTATTCTTCGCGATAGGTATCGTAGCCGTGTAGTTGTAGTTGCCTTCAGCATCTTCCGTCATGGGATATTTATTCTTGCTGTCGTCAACAAACAGCAGGTCTGTGAAGTGGGGACGCGTCATGTCTACATCGAAGACCTTGACGGTCTTGGCCGTCGTCACGTTCTGAAGGGTGAGCACAATCTGCGCCTTTCCGTTAGGAATGAAGCGGAGGAAGGGAGCCTTGAGGCTTACGTCGTAGTTGCCGGCTTCCCGGGTGCGGATGACTACCTGGTCGACGGTTTCCCCGCTGTACTGCATTTCTGCCGTAAGCGTAGAGAGTGCCTTGCCCGCAGCATCGCTACAGTTGACACTGAAGTCGACGGTCTGCCCCATTTCGGCATGGGCCGGTACGTCGGCGGCAACCTGCGGATTGCCTGCCGGAGTGATCACGTTGTAATCGTCGTCGCTGCATGCAGCCAAGAAGGGCAATGCAACGATACTGGCTATGATGAAATGTCTTGCTTTCATAATCTTTCCTTTCATGTTATTTCCAACTGCATGATACAACACCCTGTGCCGGAATGATCGCCTTGAAGAAACGGGTACCGTCGCTGACGGTGGCCGTGATGTCCTCATCGCCGCTGTTCATGGCCACAAGAGCCTTGGAACCGTCAGGATTCTGGAAGGCGGAGTAGACGAGACCGCTGCCGCTGATGCTGCGCTGGTCGGTGCCAATGCGTACGGCATCGGGGCGTACGACGGACGACATGTGGCTGATGATGTAGTAATGAGAGTTGCGCTTCAGTGTTGTGTAGTTGTCGTAGATGTCCACGGCACCATAGCAAGTCTGACAGCCACCGTCAAGGTTCGGTCCCATGTTCTCGTCGAGCATCAGATTCCAAACGAGTACGGCCTTGCACTGCTTGTTTACGGTTCCAAGGGTGACGTTGCGCATGTCAGCCAGCAGACGCTGGGTGAGGTCTCGGCCGTTGTTCCAGGTTCCGATGGAACTCTCGGAGAAGATCAGTTCCTTGTCGGGAGCCTGATTGTAGATGTCGGTGAGTTCTTCGTTGCTGCCGCCATAGTCATGGTAGGCCGCACCTACAACGAGTTCGGAGCCTTCATAGGAGTTACCCAATGCGTTGTAGATCTTCACGGGATAGTCCTGCTGGTCAGCCAGTCCATCATAGTTGTAGTTATGGTCGAAGAGATAAATCTTTGTCTTCAAGCTATTCTGCTTAAACGCAGCTGCCAGTTCCTTAACGAACTCCGCTTCTTCCTGCCAAGGCATGTAGAGAGAGGCACAGTTGGCGTGGTTGAGAGGTTCGTTCTGCGGGCTTACGGCGTAGATGTCGATGCCCTGTTGCTTCATGGTCTGCACGAACTTCACGAAATACTGGGCGTAATCGGCACGATAGGCGGGATTCAAATGTCCGTCGGTCCATGAATCATGGGCACCCAGACTCGTCAGGTTGTTCACCTTCATCCATTTCGGGCACGTCCAAGGGGCAGCAATGATCTTTACATGCGGGTTAATGGCCAGAATTTCCTTCAGGATGGGAATGACGTAGTCCGTTTCATCCTTGTAGAGGCGGAAATTCTCCAATCCCTTCGTGTCGCAAAGCGTATACTCGGTACTCGAAAAGTCGTTACAGCCGATCGAGATGCGTGCGTAGCTCACACCATAGCCTTCCGTTTCAGAATAAGTCTGCTTCAGGAATGCCGTGCGTGCATCCTGCGACATCTGCAAGAGATTGTAGCAGGTAGAATAAGTGATGGCAAATCCGAAGCCGTCGATGCCCTGGAAGGTTTCCGAGGGATCAACCTGGATGGTCGTCGGTGCCATATTGGTACCTGTTGTTACTTCACTCACGCTTTTCTCCATCTGATAGAAGCCGTTGGCGGTGGTGGTATAGATGGTAGCCACGTCTCCCGTGGGCACGACTCCGCCATTGTCATTGGGATTCGGAGTATCGTCGATAGAGTCGATACTGCCACATGCTGCCATGGAAAACAGCAGTGCGCTGGCCATTGATAGTATCATCATATTATTCTTTTTCATTGTTTTATGTTATTAAAAAGTTGATTCGTTGATTAGTAACCCGGATTCTGCTCGAGGTTGACGTTCTCGTCGAGGGCAGTCTGAGGGATAGGCAGCAGGTAGGAGTTCTCATTGAAGAGCTTCTTCTGCGGCAGACGGCCTGCATCCTTCGCATAGGCGGCATTGAGATATTCCTCTACCACGCCGTTGCGACACAGGTCATACCAGCGTTCGCCTTCCATGGCGAGTTCCAGACGACGCTCGTGGAGCACAGCTTCCTTCATCTTGTCCTGGCTGCTGGTCTTGTCGGCAGTCAGGTTAGGCAGCTTGGCACGCTGACGAATCTGGTTGACGAGCGTAGCACTTTGCGAAAGGTTGCCCAAGTAGGCTTGCGCCTCAGCCTCCAGCAGGATGATGTCGGCCAGACGGAGCTTATACTGGTTGTTGTAACCCGAACGATACTTATACATGAACGGATAGTTCGATGCCGGATAGTAGTTGCTCCAGGTGCAGGCGTAGTAGACTACAGTCTCGTTGAAGCGCACCTCGTCGCCTTCCCGTTGGAAATCACTGATCAGGTCGCGTGAGGGAGTAATCCACTTAGCCCAGGTGAAGTAGTAGTCATAGTCTTCCAGACAGCGTCCGTACATCCATGACTCCCAGTTTCCGGCTCCTGCGCTCCAGTGTACTTCCAGAATGCCTTCAGAAGTATTGCGCTTGACGCAGTCTTTCTTCTCTTCGTCCCATCCCCAGAGCGTAGAGAACTCCGGTTCGAGCTCCACGCCGGCGGTGTTGCGCACCTTCTGTGCATATTCCACCACTTTCTGATAGTCCTGCACCGGACGCTCGGCATAGACTTTGGCCAACATGGCCTGTGCCACCGTCTTCGTCATCAGCGTACGGTCGGCACTATTGAAGTCAGGGGCGTACTTTTCTGCATCGAGCAAGTCGGAAATAATCTGCTGATAGCATTCTTCCGTGGTGCTGCGCGGCGGATAGTAGGTGGGATAGACCTCCTCGATGTTCTCTGCGGTAATCGTCTTGGCAATAGTGGTAATCACTGGGAACGATCCCCACAACCGAGCCATGTTGAACATAATCATGGCGCGGAAGAGCTCGCCTTGTGCCTTCAGTTGACGTGCCTCGGCGTCTTGCAGTTGTCCTTTTGCCAGCAGGTCATCCACACCATTGATGAGCACGTTGGCTTTTGCAATGTCTTCGAGATAACGGTTCCAGTCGCGGCTCAACACGGAGTTGCTGGCATCAATGGAGTTGGTCTCGTAAGGTTCCACCTCTGCACCGGTCGTTCCAGCGTAGGCATTGTCGGAGTGTGACTCGCCCACGAGCAGATAGTCAAGGTGCCAATGTTCCTGTCGATTGCGGAACTGCTCGTACAACAAAGCTAACTGATCAAGCGCAGCTTGTCTGTCTTTAAGAGTTGACGCTTCTAATTCATCTTCACGTTCTGTTTTATTAACTTCTTCTGTGAGTTCTGTACGAGCGGAGATGGGCTCGTAATCCAGCGAGCAAGCGGTGAGCGATGCCGTGGTCAGCCCGATGATCATAGTCTTATATATTGCTTTCATCATTATTTTCCTTTCTATATATTATAATAATGTGTAGAAGTCGGATTAGAATTCAACCTTCAGACCCATCACGAACGAGCGGTTGAGCGGGTAGGAGCCCCAGTCGAGACCCTGTACCTGTCCGCTGTTGCCATACTGGTTTACTTCCGGATCCATGCCCGTGTACTTTGTGAACGTAATCAGGTTCGTTGCCGAAACGTAGGGCTGCAGGCGAGAGAGACCGTACTTCTGGATGAGGTTGCGCGGAATGTCGTAAGAGAGTGAAATGTCCTTTACACGCAGGTAGCTGCCGTCCTCAATGAAGTAGCTTGAGTTGCGGAGGTCATAGCCTGCACGCGGCACGTCGGTGACCTGACCGGGAACGCGCCAGCGCTCCAGCACCTTCGTGCTCTGGTTCTTGCCGTCATACATGCCTTCTGTTTCCATGCGCGATACGTTGTACACGTCGTTGCCAACGGAACCCTGTAGCAGAATGCTCAGGTTCAGGCCTTTCCAAGAGAACGTATTGGTCAGACCGAAAGTGAAGTCGGGGTTGGGGTCACCGATATAGGTACGGTCGGAGGCCGATACCACACCGTCGCCATTCACATCGCGATAAATCATGTCGCCGGTCTCGGGATCTACGCCGTCAGCAATGTATCCCCAGAAAGAGCCGATGGGCATGCCTGGTACACTTCGAACCACATAGTCGTTAACATAATCGGTAGTTTTTGCATTGTAATAGACCTGTGTAAGTGAGAGCGACTTGAGTTCATTCTTGTTGAACGAGATATTAAAGTCGGTGTCCCAGGTGAACTGTCCGGTGAGGTTCTTCGAAGAAATGGTGAACTCCCATCCTTTGTTGACCATCGTACCGCCATTACGCATTAGCGAGATAGCTGCGGCACTACCTGCAGGCAGTCTAGCGTACATCAGCATGTCGGTCGTTTTCTTGTAGTAGTAGTCGGCATTTAAAGTCAGACGGCCATCCAATACAGAGAAGTCGATACCGATGTCGGTAGAAGTGGTTGTTTCCCAAGTGAGTCCAGGGTTTGAAACGGTACTTTGTCCTCGTGTTGGTACAGCATTTTCATCTGCACCGTCACCAAACCACTGTAAGCGAACAATTTCATAGGTAGCTAAATAGCTATAGTCGCCCAACCCACTTTGGTTACCAGTCTGTCCCCAGCCGCCACGCAGTTTCAAGTCGTAGATCCACTCAACGTCCTTCAGAAACTTCTCCTGAGATACACGCCATGCAGCCGAGAATGAGGGGAAATATCCCCAACGATGGCCGGGAGCGAGCTTCGACGAACCGTCGGCACGCATATTGGCAGTAAAAAGGTAGGTGTCGTTATAGTTGTATTGCAGACGAGCAAAGTAAGAGTTGATACACCATTCTGAAGCATTGGAGCCAGTGCCGTTCCAGGAAATCTTATTGGCAGCGTTCAGTGTCTTGATGTCGGCGTTGGCATAGTGGCTGGCGTTGATGTAGTTCTGGCTCCAGGAGCTCTTCGTCCAGGAAGAACCAACCATGGCATCGAGGGTGTGTTTGCCAAGGTTTTTCCTGTAGTTCAGCACGTTGTCCCATACCCATACCGTACCAGCAGAGCGATTTTCATAGCCCGTACCATGGGTGTCGCGGCCATACTGGGTTTCGTTCGGGTCAAGGAAGTCGAAGGTATGGCCCGTAGAGCGGTCAAACGTCAGCGAGGAGGTCAGCGTCAGCTCTGGCAGGAACTTGATGGTAGCCTTACCCGTAGCAAGTAAGTGGTTGTACTGTGTCTTGTTGTCCTTTGTGCGGGCGAGGTTCTCAGCCGGCGACGTGATGTTCACACCATAGAAGTTATTGTAGTACTGGGTGGGGAACTCGGGGTTCCAAACGGGTGCGTAAGTCGGGGTGTTCACGATGGCAGCAATCACACCGCCACGGTTGGCGCCCTGACCACTGGTAATGTTTGTACCCCTGTTGGTATAGTCGGCATACGACACGTTGGCGTTCAGCTTCAGCCAGCTCTTGATGTCGTTCTCAACAGAAATGCGGAAGTTGTAACGCTTGTAGTCAGACATCTTCAGCACACCTTTCTCACCCGTGTAGCCACCGGAGAGGAAGTAGCGCAGCTTGTCGTTGCCATTGGTGAGCGACAGCTGATAGTCCTGAACGGAGCCGGTGCGGTAAACCTCGTCCTTCCAGTCGGTCTGGTCGGGCAGTCCGGCTGGTATCTTCACCATGCCAATCTCGTCCATCAGTTCCTTATACTCCCACGAATTGAGCACCTTGCGGTTGTCGCGTACGGAGTTGAAGCTGTAGTGGGCATTCAAGGTGATCTTAGAGACACCGTCCTTACCCTGCTTGGTGTTGATGATGATCACACCGTTGGCAGCACGCGAACCATAGATGGCAGCCGAAGAGGCATCTTTCAGCACCTGGATGTCGTTGATGTCGGCCGGAGAAAGGAAGTCGATGTCGGTGCAAGGCACACCGTCGACAACATACAATGGATCGTTGGATGCATTCAGTGACGTGGTACCGCGCACGCGGATGGTCGGAGCAGCACCCGGCTGACCGTTGGCCTGTGAGATTTGCAGACCCGCCGCCTTACCCTGCATGCCCTGGACAGCCGAAACGATGGGGCGCGTGTCCAAGTCCTTCGTCGAAACGGTCGATACCGCCGTCGTCACGTCCTTTTTTCTGACCGAGCCGTAACCGATGGCTACCACCTCGGTGAGCACGTTAGCCTCTTCCTCAAGCACCACGCGCATGCCGTTGGCAGCCTTCGACGTGGCCGTCTTGAAGCCTACATAAGAGAAGCGGAGCGTTGCACCGGCATTCACGTCCAGCTTGAACCGTCCGTCCAAGTCGGTCACGGCACCGTTCTGCGTGCCGTTCTCGATGACCGTGGCACCGATGACCGGCTCGTCCTGAGAGTCAACAACTTCTCCGCGTATCGTCACCTTCTGGGCGAAGGCCGATGCCGAGAGAAGCAAAGCGAACAAAGAAAGCATCCAAACCTTCCTCGTTGCAGATTCATTGTTTCTTATTCCCATAGTTAGTTTATTGATAGATGTTATTTTTATAAATAGGTATTATTGCACATGGATGGAACAGGTTCAGCCCTTTTCGGTTGCCATGATGTCAAAAGCAGGTCTCTTTGAGCAATGGATGTCGGTTCCGCTGAGCATGATGGGGTGCCCTTTCCGAACTTATCTGTTGCAAAGATATGGTTTTTCCACATCGGCTCCTTCCTTGCAAAGGATTTCATAAAGACTTTTCACCTCACTTTTCACCTCACAATCTCCTGTTTAAAGAGGTTTCGGAAGTTTCTTGAATATAGGCAAAAACGGTTTTTGATGTGGATGGAATGTCTTGTCTGAAATGGTGAAAGGGGCAAAAGAAAAGGCCATTTCTGCCCGTTTCTCCATCCCTTTCGGCCCGACCAGGTTAGTAATATACCCTTTATTACAGAGCAAAATAGGCTATATTACCGAGCAATATGGGCTATATTGCCAAGTAATAAAGCCTATATTAGAAGAAAAAGGAACGGAAACAGACCTTTGGAGAACTGCCGTCGGGGCTATTGGGAGGCCGTAGCGCGGAAGTATCTGTCGAGTACAAGCAGGGAAATGAGGAGTTCTCGCCGTGCGTTGCGGAACTGTGCAACATAGTCGTGGGCATGGTCAATGATGGCTTGTGCCTCGTCGGGATGGTCGATGAAGTATTGCAGGCGCGACTCCAGGTCGGAGTAGTCGGGCTTGATGGCTATGTAGTGGTAGTCGGGAATGAGGGTTCCCTCCATGAACCAGGTTTCGCAGGTGGGCGGCGGCATGACGGCAACAGAGTTGGACGACATGATCCACTTGAGGTTGGAGGCCACGTCGTTGCCCTCGAGGGCCATGACAAACTTGTAGTCCAGGTGTTCGGCTATGGTGATTTTCTCCGTGAGCCACTCGGGAAACCGCTTGTCGATGACACCTGCATCCACCATGGGATGGCCGAAGAACTTTTCCATGAAGTCATAGCGGTTGGTCTTCAGCCCGCCGTCCCTCACCTGTGCGATGAGTCCGCGGAAGATGGCTTGGTCTTTCTTTTCCGTAAAGGGCTTTCGGTCGTTCACAAAGGTGAAGTGTCGGACTTTGTCGAGATTGAGTAATACGGAACGGTGGTTGTCACCGCCCAACGGGCGGCTCTTGACGATGGAGGGTAGCTGGGGCACATGGGTGATGTCGCCGGGTAGAAGAATCCACCGTGACGTCGGAGGGAACCACCGGGCATACTGCATGGAGTCAAAATAGTAGACCTTGGGGTGCAAGACCGGCTGCTTTCCGACAGGCATGGACTGGCGCAGGAAGTCGACCTGATCTTCGGCTGACAGTTCTCCGGCTTCGTTCAGACGGCAGTAATAGTCCACGCGTTGCAGAATGTAGTCCTTGTCGGCGCGTTGCTGCACTTCGTCAAGAAGGCTTTGCCTGCGGCTTTGCAGGAGGCGCGAGGGCATGCAACGACGCAGGTAGCAACGGGCAAAATAGGCTAATTTGGAGTTTTTGCCGCTATGGAGGTTATAATATATTTTTCTTGCTTTCGTGGACATTTGTCTTCTTCTTTGAGAACAGGAAACAAGATTCTGGAAACAGCAGAAATCCGGTACTCATACGTTCAGGTATTTGTCCATTCCTTCCTTGGCGCGGTGGCGTTGCTCCTGCATATTCTGCCGGAGGGCGGCTTCGTTGCGGGCGTTGCTCTGTCCGTCGTTGCTGCGTTCGGGATGGTAGAGGTGGTATTCGATGGCGGAGAACTTGATGTGGCGGATGCGCCGGCCTATGAGTTTCAGCCGGTTGGCGATGTCGTAATCCTCCAGTCCCCAGCCTTCGAACTGTTCGTCATAGCCGTTGACGGCAATCAGGTCGTCGCGCCAAAAGGCGATGTTGCAGCCGCGGAGGTGCTGCCGGTTGAAGAAAAGGGGCGTGAGCAAGGGCATCCGCAACAGGTTGAAGCGGTCGGTGAGGTCTGACGTGAAGAAATGCAGGCGATAGTCCCTGGCCACATAGATCTGCTTGGTGACCGTGGGCCCCAGCCTGACACGTCCGCCGCAGCCGAAATATCCCTTGCGGGCGTATCGGACGTGGTCGGCAATGAAATGTTTCTCCATGATGATGTCGCCGTCGATATTGATGAGGTAGTCGCCGGTGGCCTTGGCGAAGGCTTTGTTGAGAATGCGCGAACGCCGGTAGCCGCGGTCTTCCTGCCACACATGGACAATGGGGCACGGCAGGAGGCTGCGCCACTGTTGGAGAAGCTGTCGGGTTTCGTCGGTGGAACCGTCGTCGGCGACAACCACTTCGGCAGGCAGCAGGGTCTGCCTCTGGAGGCTCAGGAGCACCAGGTGGAGTGCGTCGGGGTTGTTGTAGGTGGTGATAACAAGGCTTGTCTTCATCATATTCCGTGTGTTGTCTGTGTCAGGTGGGCGGCCTTGGTGGCTCGCCGGATGGCATGATTCGTGTCCCAGGCAGCTTGGTTGACATAGGGTCGGGCGTGGTCGAGATGGAGGGTGACGGCCGAATAACGTATCTGCCGCCCCGTAATGCCTGCATTGACAAGGCGTTCGCCCAACTCGCGGTCCTCACCGCCATACTGCATACGCTCGTCGAAGCCCTTGGCATCCAACAGCAGGGTGCGCCAGGTGCTCGCATTCATGCCGTTCCAAGTGGCCTTGGTAGGCGTTATTGCATTCATCAGGCTGGAGAAGGTGGGGTTTTGTATGAGTTTCGTGCACTTGAAGGTAGTCCTCAGTCCGTTCTCGCGAAGCCACGACAGGCGGAATGCCCGGCCACTGCGGATGTCGTCCAAGGTGAGTTGGGTGCTGATGTCCATGGGCAGTTTGAAATAACCACCGCTGAGGAAACGCCGCGGCAGGGCGTATCGCTCATGGACGGCCAGGAAATCGGGTCGGGGCACGCAGTCCTGGTCGGTGAAGACAAGGTAGTCGGCAGTGGCTTCGAGGAGTGCCTTGTTGAGAATGCGTGTCTTTCGGAAGCCCTTGTCTTCCTGCCAGACATGCCGCAGGGGCAAGCGGGTGGCATAGGCGGCTATGAGGGCAGCCGTCTCCTGAGTGGATCCGTCGTCGGCAATGATGATTTCGTCGGCCTGACGGGTCTGGAAGAGGTATCCCCACAGGGTCTTTTCCAGCCAGCGGGGGTTGTTGTAGGTGGATATGATGACACCGATAGTCATAGCTTCAGATGCTTTAAGGATGGGCGAACAGGGGGAATGATTAATCAGGATGTTTGGGGGTCGCGATGGACGACCTTTCCGTCTTTTACGACGAAACAGCGGTCGAACTCTTCCCTGGTGCGCTTCCAGCGGTTGTGGCTCCACAGCCATATCTCAGGGGTGGTGCGGATGCTCTCTTCCAACAGGTGGAAATAAATGTCGGTGATTTCAAACTCGGCCAGCTGCTCCGGCTCCCGTGTGACAAGTTTCATTTCGCAGTTGTAGTAACCGCGCCGGATGCGCCGCATATCGCCATAGAAGACCGCTTGCCGGGTCTTGCGTACAATACGCTCGCCTCCTGTCAGTACGGGTGTGTCGTGGTGGAGGAAGTCCACCCAGTGGTGAATGTTCTGCCACAAGGGCACCTGGTCAGAGATATAGCCAACGACAATGGCTTGGTTCTCGCGCCGGTAGCGTAGAATCTCGCGCAAAGATTCCTGCATGGGGATACAGATGCCCTGCTGGCGTTCGCGGACATATTTGAAAAGTTTGTCGAAATATTCGTTTTCAAGTGGATGATAGAGCTGCGTACAAAGGACGTGCGGGGGCACCCAATAGGATAAAGAGGTTATCCACTCCCAGTTACCATAGTGCCCCAGATAGACGGCACAGGATTGCCCGCTGTTGAGCACTTGGTTGAACGTCTCCATGCCGGTAAAGGTCATGTGGCGCATGAGTTTCTCCTTGCTGATGGACATCAGTTTAATGGTCTCCACCAGATAGTCGCAGAACCAGTGGTAGAACCCGCGCTCGATGGCACGAAGCTCGGTTTCGCTCTTGTCGGGGAACGACGAGGTGAGATTGTGCCATATCACACGGTGACGGTACTTGAAAACCTTTCCGAGAAAGAAATAGATGATGTCGGAAAGGACGTAGAGCACGCGGAACGGCAGCAGAGAGAGCAGGTACCAGATGCCGTAAGCAAGGGTGTAACCGATGTAACTGAGTGCTTTCATTGTCGTTGTCGTTTTAGGTCAGGGCATCAGATGGTCGTTCACCATCCGTTCCATATATTGCTGTATGATGGCTTTCAGTTCACGTTCCATCTTTGCCTGAACAGGGACGCGCCCTTTCAAGTCGTGCTGCATCAGACGGTCGGTGAGCCGGTAGACGGCTTTGGTCTTCTCACCGTCAAACTGTAGCACATAGCCGTACTTCACATACTGATAGACTCCGTTCAGATAGTTCACGGCGAAAGTCTCCTCAGCCGGCGTACGGAACAGGTCGATGCCAAAAGCGAGGTAAGGCCGGTCGTAGCCGATATGTCCCAGCACCGTGGGTACAATGTCTATCTGCTGCGCAATGGCCTCACGCATGCCTGGCTGGATGTCGCCGGAGGGATCATAGATGATGATGGGTGAGCAGAAACGACCCAAGTCGGTCTGGTATTCGGCATGGTCGCTCTGGTTGGTATGGTCGCTCGTAATCACGAAGATCGTATTCTTGAACCACGGCTGTTTGCTGGCCGAGGCAAAGAAACGGCCGATGGCCATGTCGGTATAGCGGATACACTTTTGGATAGGAAGATGTTCTTCAGGATAAACAGCCTTATACTGTGCAGGAACAACAAACGGATGATGGGACGATACGGTGAAGAGGGCGGTGAAGAACGGTTGCTTCATCTCCGACATCTTTGTGCAATAATACTGCATAAAGGGCTCGTCCCAGATGCCCCAGTTCCCATCGAAGTCACCATCGCCGCCGAAACGCGCGTCGCCGGCATAGTCCTGACGACCATAGTAATGCTGGAAGCCGGTCTTATTGGCAAAGGCAAGGAAGCCCATTGAGCCTCGGTTGGCTCCGTGGAAGAACGCCGTCTGATACCCCCAGTTGCTCAGCAAGCCTGCCAATCCCGTATAGCTGTTCATGGATGCAGGTGTCAGGACAAACGGCTCCACAAACATCGGGATGCTACAGAGCACGCTTGGCATGCCGTCGATGCTCTTCTGACCGTTGCAGAACGAATAGCGATAGACGGCACTATGGGCAATGAGGCTGTCTACGTTGGGCGTATAGCCTTTGTATCGTCCTCCGTCGAGGTCGCGGTTGAACGCACCGATATACTCACGGCCGAAGCTTTCAACGATAATAACGACCACATTCTTCTTCCGCGGATAGACAATGCTGTCGGAAAAGACTGGCGAGGCTGGCGCAACGAGGCTATCGGACAAGGCGGATAAGCCCGGTTGGTGTATCGGAGTGAACACCGCCTCCAGTGCTTTCGGGTCGGAATAATAGTCGGGAACCTTGAAAACACTCTTACCAATGGTACGAATCAGGGCAAACGGCGTGTTCAACACCAAGGCACACTCCGTCGGACGTTCAGCATACTGGTTGGCATTGTTGATGGTGATGGGCCGGATGCCGGATGCCAGACCTCCACGGCACCCGCCAATACATAACGGTACGGCTACGGCAAGGCTCAAAACATAGATGGCGGCATAGCCCAGGCGTTCCTTCAGCGTCGTATAGCGGTGTCCTTCTGTACGCGGCTGGATGTAGAGCTTCCACAATCCGAAGATCAGTACCACACCGATGAGCACCAAATACCAATGATTGACCAACTCTGTACCAAACACACCGGCCAGGTTGTTCTCATTCTGAAATTCACGGAACACACTGGTCGTGGTACGTCGGAGCGTATAGGGGAAATAGGCGGCATCGCACAGGTTGACAACCAGGCACAGACTGTTGACAACAACGAACACCCACTTGCAGAAACGATGGTAGCCTGCCTGCTCCTTGGCCCACACCGGGAGGAGCATCAGGACGATGTAGAGCAGGTTCGTATAAAGAATGGCAGACGTATCGAAGCGCAAGGCGCCGCCAAGCATTTCCAGAATATGGTCCAAGCGCATGCCCTCGGCAAAATAACTATAGTTCTCCAGCAGATAGACAACGCGCGCTATCATATATAAAAGGTACGCGAGGGCGAGATTGCCGAGCAACGCCACCACGGAACCCAAGGCCGTATCAAGGATATTTGCTTTGTTTCTTCTCATATCGTCTGTTTACAATTAGATGGCTTGCATATCGTGCAGTTTTCTGTAATACCCGTCCATGGACAGCAGTTCTTCATGCGTACCCCGTTCCACGATACGTCCTTCGTGGAGCACGCAAATCTCATCGGCATTCTTGATGGTCGACAGCCGGTGGGCAATGGCAACCGTTGTACGGGTCTTCATCAGCCGTTCCAGTGCGTCTTGCACCAACCGTTCACTCTCCGTATCCAATGCACTCGTTGCCTCATCAAGAATCAAGATCGGCGGATTCTTCAAGATGGCGCGGGCTATGGAGACACGCTGCCGCTGGCCACCGCTCAAACGGCTGCCCCGATCACCGATATTGGTGTCATAGCCGTGCTCGCTTTGCAAGATAAACTCATGTGCATTGGCAATGCGGGCGGCTTCCTCCACCTGCTCCTGTGTGGCATTTTCCACCCCGAACGTAATGTTGTTGTAGAACGTATCATTGAAGAGGATGGCCTCTTGGTTGACGTTTCCGATAAGCTGGCGAAGGTCGTGGATGCCCAAGTCCTTCACGTTGACTCCGTCGATGAGCACCGCTCCCTCCTGCACATCGTAATAGCGAGGAATCAGGTCCACGAGTGTCGATTTGCCACTGCCACTCTGCCCCACGATGGCCACGGTCTTTCCCTTGGGAATAACAAGGTTGATGTCTCGCAGAATCCACTGCTGATCATAGCGGAAAGAGACATGGCGGAACTCAATCTCATGTTCAAACGCCTGGAAGGGAACAGGATTTTCCGGCTCCCTGATGTCTATCTCAGCCATCAGAATTTTGTCTACGCGCTCCATCGAAGCCAGTCCCTTGGGAATATTGTAGCCCGCCTTGGAGAACTCTTTCAAGGGATTGATGATGGAATAGAGGATGGTCATATAGTAAATGAACACCGGACCGGACAGAGTCTGGTAGTTCAGCACCAGCAACCCACCATACCAAAGCACCACGACAATCATCACCGTACCTAAGAACTCCGACATCGGATGGGCCAGCTGCTGCCGGATGTTGACACGCATAATATGGTTGCGATAGTCCGAATTGACAGTATCGAAGCGGCTGTTCATCTTTTCCTCCGCACAGAAGGCTTTGATGATGCGGAGTCCGCCCAAGGTCTCCTCTACCTGACTCATCGTGTCGCTCCAGAGCGACTGCGCCTTGATGGATTTTGCCTTCAGCTTGCGCCCTACAAGCCCCATGAACCATCCGAACACAGGCACAAAGATGATCGTGAAGAGGGTCAGCTGCCACGAGATGGCCACCAGCGCAGCAAAGTAAGCAATGATGAGGATGGGATTCTTGAACAGCATGTCCAGCGATGACATGATGCTGTTCTCTATTTCCTGCACGTCGCCGCTCATACGGGCAATGATGTCGCCCTTGCGTTCTTCCGAGAAGAATCCGAGCGACAAGGACGTGATTTTCTCATAGAGCTGGTTGCGGATGTCGCGCACCACGCCCGTGCGTATCGGAATGATGGTTGCCGAGGAAAGGAAGTAGGCTCCCGTCTTGAGAAATGTCATCACGGCCAGCGCGGCACCGATGACGAGCAGCGTGTTGGTTGCCCCGAGGTGGCCGGTGAGCGACTGTATGTAATAGTCTGCATTGTTCGACAGCACGTCCTTCGCATGCTCCCAGTCCCACGCCATAAGCTCCGTTGCCCGATGCGCCTTTTCCGTCTTGAAAAGGATCTGCAGCATGGGGATAAGCGTGGCGAAAGAGAAGATGTTGAGCACCGCACTGAGGATGTTGAACACCACCGACAGCACCAGATACTTCTTGTAGGGCGGCACAAAACGCCGCAACACTTGCATGAACTCCCTCATTCTTCGTATTTTTGCTTTTCTTCTTAACTTCCTAAAAATCCGTCATCGCCCTCGTCTGGCAAGGCGATTCCTCCCGGCCTTTCTGTCCGGTCAGCCCTCCCCTACGGCCTCGCCCAGCAGCGTGGCACTCGTAGAGCCGGTGATACGCACGCGGACGGTCTCGCCGATGTGGTGCCCCCGCTTGTCGAAGACCACCATCTTGTTTTGCTCCGTACGTCCACAGAGCTGCTCGCGACTGCGTTTGCTGAAGTTTTCCACCAACACGTCAAACTCCTTGCCCACATCCTTGGCATTCTGCTCAGCCGAAAGCTGCGTCTGCAGTTCTATGAGCTCCGCCAGCCTGCGCAGTTTCACCTCCTCAGGAACATTGTCAGGCAGATGCTTCGAAGCATAGGTACCCGGCCGCTCACTGTACTTGAACATGAAAGCAGAATCGTAGCCCACCTCCTTCATCAACGAAAGCGACAGCTGGTGGTCCTCCTCCGTTTCGTCGTGGTAGCCCACGAAGATGTCGGTGGAGAGTCCGCAGTCGGGCACGATGCGCCGGATGGCAGCCACACGGTCCAGATACCACGCCCGCGTATACTTGCGGTTCATGCCTTTCAGGATGCGGTCAGACCCCGACTGCACCGGCAAGTGGATATGTTTGCACACATTGGGCACCTCAGCTATCACCCGCAGCGTGTCGTCGCTCATGTCCTTGGGGTGCGAGGTGGTGAAACGGATGCGCATCTCAGGTGCCGTCTCAGCCACACGACGCAACAGTTGCGGGAAGGAAACGGTATTCGGGGACGATGTGCCTTGTTCTTCCCATCGGTAAGAATTCACGTTCTGCCCGAGCAGTGTCACCTCTTTGTAGCCACGGTCGCGCAGGTCGCGCACCTCGGTAAGGATGCTTTCCACGTCGCGCGAACGTTCCCGGCCGCGCGTATAGGGCACGATGCAGTAGTGACAGAAGTTGTTGCAGCCACGCATGATGCTCACGAAACCACTCAGATGGGCACCATGGAGACGCTGCGGAACGATGTCGCGATAAGTTTCCGTCGTAGACAGCTCAATGTTCATGGCCTTATGCCCCGCCTCGGCCTGCGCAATGAGGTCGGGCAGACTCAGGTAGGCATCCGGTCCGGCCACGAGGTCGCAGTGATGGTGCTCCAGCAGGTCGTCCTTTACACGCTCGGCCATGCAGCCCAGCACGCCGATGATCAGTCCGCCGCGCTTCTTCCGTTCTGCATGGAGAGCTTCCAGCCTGCGGAAAATCTTCTGTTCGGCATTGTCGCGCACCGAGCAAGTGTTCAGGAAGACAGCATCTGCCTCTTCCAAGGACGCACATGCGTCATAGCCGGCCATCTTCATCACGGAGGCAACGACTTCCGAGTCGGCCACGTTCATCTGACATCCGTAGGTTTCTATATAGAGTTTCTTCATCGTTTGGGAACTTCACAATTTGGGTGTAAAGGTACAACATTTAATCAAGAAATAAGAATTTATACAGGAAAATCGCACGCTCACGCCCACTACGAGGCCGCTTTTGCAGGGCAACGGACTGTAGCCGTGAAGTAATAGAGCCTATATTACATCGTAATATACCCTATATTAAAAAGCAATAAAGCCTATATTGAAAAGTAATAAAGGCTTTATTGGTGTTTTCTGCCGCGTCCGCCCAAGGACGGGAGAAGCTGTTTTGCAGGGTTTCTATTCCTCCGTGAACAACACCTGAAGGAGGGTCTGCCCCACAGCCTGCAAGGTGTTGCGGTCGATGTGCGTCATGTCGTCGTTGACCGTGTGCCAAGTAGGGCCGAACGAGCTTTGCTGACAGTCCGGATAGAAAGGAATGATGTCGATGGTGGGGATGCCTGCCACTTCGTTCAGGGGCAGATGGTCGTCCGTGACAGCACCACCCTCCTCGTCGGGAAACAGGCTTCCGTAGCCGGCAACCTTCGCCGCTGCCCACACTTTGCCAACAATGGCATTGGCATAGCGCACAGACATGCCTTCGCGATAGAACTTCGCGCCTTCACCGCCGACCATATCGAGCAGGATTCCATAGCGCGCCTCATAGCCCTGAGGCAGATGGGCAGCAAAGAACTGCGCCCCCAGTGCCCAGGTTTCGCCCGTGTCCGCGTGGCTGTCGGCCCACTGGGGTATGCCCCAGTCTTCGGCATCGAAACAGACGAAGTCTACTCCCAGCTGCAACGTATCGCCGGGGTGGGTGGCAGCATGGTCGGCCAGGACGCGTGCCACCTCCAGCATGACCGCCACTCCGCTGGCTCCGTCGTTGGCTGCCATGACAGGCTTCTTGCGGTTGGCCTCATCAGGGTCGTTGTCGGCCCACGGACGGCTGTCCCAGTGGGCGCAAAGAAGGATGCGGGTGGAGGCTTCGGGATGGTAGCTGGCCATGATATTGGTGGCTTTCAGGATGGTTCCGTCGTAGCCCTGAAGGTCGGCCTGTTGTGTCTTGACCTCACAGCCGTAGCGGCGGAAGGCTTCCATGATCCATTCCTTGCACTTCTCGTGGGCCTCGGAGTTCATCGTACGCGGTCCGAAGGCACACTGCGCCTCGCAGAAGGCATAGGCCGAGTCGGCATTGAATTGTACGACGGTGACAGCCGTGTCGCCATTGTTGCCGTCGGAGACTCCGACGCGCTTGTTCTTGCACGAAACGGGTATCATCATCAGGACCATGGCTGCGGCAACAGCCATGGAAAGGGTCTTTCTCTTCATCATCTTGATTGCTTGCTGTCTATGGTTTGTGGATAGTCCTGCACCGCTTGCATCACGCGCAACCAGTTGCCACCCCAGATGCGTCGGATGTCGGCCTCGGAATAGCGGCGGCGCAGGAGCTGAATGGTAAAGTTGATGACTTCCGAGGCGTCGTTCATACCAGGCACGCCACCGTCACCGTCGAAGTCAGTGCCGATGCCTACATGGTCTATGCCCATCACTTGGATGGCGTGTTCGAGGTGAGCCACGCCGTCGCGGATGGTGGCTTCGCTGTCGGTGCGCAGGAATCCGGGATAGAACGTGGTATGAGCCACGCCGCCGTGGGCGGCCAAGGCTCGCAGCTGGTCGTCGGTGAGGTTACGGGGATGGTTGCAGAGTGCCTTGCTGTTACTATGGCTGCATACAATGGGCGTGCAGCTGATGTCCAGGGCATCATAGAACGACTGTTCGCTGCCGTGGCTCAGGTCCACCATCATGCCCAGCCGGTTCATCTCGCGGATGACTTTCTCGCCGAAGGGGAACACACCCATGTCCTTCTCCTCGCTCCGGGCAGAACTGCAAATGTCGTTATGCCCGTTATGGCAAAGGGTCATATAGGCTACGCCGCGTTTACGGAAATGGGGCAGATGCTCCAGCCTGCCTTCGAGGGCAAGGCCGTTTTCGATGCCCAGCACGATGCTCTTGCGCCCCGTCTGCTTGTTCTGCACAAGGGCGGCGGGCGTGCGCGCCAGTGCCAGATGGGCGCAGTGGGCGGCCACGATGGATTCGATCTTGTCGAAGATGTCGTTGGCATAGGCAAAAGGGGATTCTCCAGCCTCCTGATTCCCCATCGCCTGCGGGATGTAGGCTACCATGAACACGGCATCCTGACGACCTTCCGACAGCTTGTGGAGGTCCACCTTGATGCGCGGGTCGCGTCGGCCGAAGTCTATTCCCTGCGGAAAGAACATCGGTGTGTCCACATGGGTGTCGATGGTAAGGATGCGGTCGTGGATATGTTTGGCGGCATGGTATTCGCGGGCACGGTCCACCAGCCAGCGGAAAAGCGGCAATCCATCGTCGCCGAGCCATTCGGGATGCCACTGTACGCCCATCATGGACTTCTCCTCACAGCTCTCCATGGCCTCGATAACGCCATCGGGCGAGGTGGCGGAAACGCGGAAGCGTGGTCCCGGGCTGCGCACGGCCTGATGGTGGAACGAGTTGACAAGCAGTTCGTCACATCCATAAATCTCATGAAGCACCGTATCGGCCGCAACGGCAACGCGGTGGGTGGGCTCCCAACGGTCAGCATCCTGCGAATGGCGTATCATAGCCGCCTGGGCAGTGGCTTCCTTCGGGTGATAGATGTCTTGTTCCACCTCGCCGTCAAGTGCCATCGCCAGTGTCTGAATACCTCGGCAGATGCCCAGCATGGGCAGTTGGCGGTTGTAGGCCAGACGCGTCAGCAGGAGTTCGGGCAGGTCGCGCGTGGCATTGACATGGTGCAGGTGGGGCGACGGTTCTTCGCCAGCCCACAGGGGATTGTAGTCGGCACCGCCGGAAAGCAGCAGTCCGTCGAGCTGCGACAGGGTGTTGATGATGACTTCGGCATCGGATACGGGCGGCAGCAGCACGGGCACACCGCCGGCCTTGACCACCTGATTGTAGTAGCGGTCGCGCAGACTTGCATCGCCGTCCCAGTAGTTGGCCGTCAAACCGATGACAGGACGCTCCCCGCCTTCGGGAAACGCCGCATAGATAGCATCTAACTGTGCTGCCAGGCTGTATTTGTCATTCTTCATGGCTCTCTTCCATTTGATACGACCGCCCCCGACGGCACCGGTGGGCGGCAGCAACAGAAAAGGCAGGCTCCACCGATGGCGGAAAGCCTGCCTTGGATTTTCTTTATTCTACCGTAACGGGAATCTCACGCTTGACACTCTGCTCCAAAGAGATGAGTGTTTCGGTGCTTGTCACACCATGGATGCCCTGCAACTTGTTGTTGAGCAAGTCCATGAGCTGTTCGTTGTCGCGCGCATAGAGCTTCACCAGCATGGTATAAGGACCTGTCGTGAAGTGGCATTCCACGATTTCGGGAATGGCAGAAACTTGTTCCACCACTTCCTTATACATGCTTCCACGCTCCAGGTTCAGTCCGACGTAGGTGCAGGTGCTGTAGCCGAGGCTCTTCGGGTTGACATCGAAGCCGCTACCGGTAATCACTCCACCCTCGATAAGGTGCTGAACACGCTGGTGGATGGCCGCACGCGACACACCACACTCTGCTGCTACATCCTTGAAAGGAATGCGGGCATTCTTCGACAGAATGCTCAAGATCTTGCGATCCAAATTGTCTATTTTGTCCATTGTTTGATAGTTATTTCTGCAAAATCCTTCGTTTTATTTACATTCTGTCAGCAAAAGTAAACAAATAAAATGAAACTGCCAACGTTTTGAAACAAAAAATGCGCCCAAAAGGCGCATTTTGCTTACTTCACGATCATTTATTCGATTCCGAGGAGTTCCAGCGTGAAAATCAAAGTGGCGTAGGGTTTGATGTTCCGACCCGCACCGCGCTCGCCATAGGCCAGCTCCTGCGGGATATAAAGTTCCCACTTTGAGCCAACAGGCATCAACTGGAGGGCTTCCGTCCATCCTTTGATGAGCCCGCCGACGCTGAACGAATCACTGTCTTTGCCATGCTTGGAGGTCGCATCGAACACGTTGCCGTCGAGGGTACGGCCCTCATAGGCGACTCTCACCTTGTCCGTGGCCTTCGGTTGGGGACCGGCACCCTGCTTCAGCACCTTATACTGGAGTCCGCTGGGTAAGGTTACCACCCCGGCCTTGGTTTTGTTCTCAGCCAGGAACGCCTCGCCTTCCAGGCGGACAGCCTCGTTCTTCTTGCGCACCAGCTCCTCGCGGCCTGCGGTGAAGACACGCTGAGCCGCAGAGTCGGTATAGACGGTGTGGTCTTTTTCCAAAGACGCAGCAAAACCGGCATACACCAAATCGGCATTGACCTCCTCAAAGTCGCCTTGCAGGTTAGGAAGCATGCGCGACTTGACCATTTCGGCAACCTGAAGACCGGCCACATAGGCTGTAAAGACGCTGTCATTGCGGTGAGCAGCAGCTTCCTTGAAACCGCGGACGACATCGGCCAGCTGGCTTTCGTCCACACCATACTGCTGTTTGAGATACGGCAGCAGGCCATCGGTCAACGACATGCCGGCAGCATAGCTCAACGAGTCCGTCGGCGTAGCCAGTACCACGGGTTGCGGAGCTGCGGCCGCATTCTTCTTATCCTTCTTTCCCTTGGCACCTGCGGTGCTAAAAGAGGCACTCGCCACAACGACGAGTGCCAAAACGAGCAGTTTCTTCATAGCTGTTATTTCACTTTCGGAGCAGCAACGTTGGGGGCTGCCTGCGGCTCCGGTTTCTTTTCAATACCGAGAAGTTCAACGGTGAAGATGAGCGTAGAGAAGGGCTTGAGATCCTGACTTACCTGCTGAGCACCATAACCGGCACTGTAGGGGATGTAGATTTCCCACTTCGAGCCTACCGGCATGTGGGTGAGAGCCTCGGTGAAGCCTGCAATGACACCACCTACGGGCATCTTGGCACCATCGCGCTTGTCAAACGTCTTGCCGTCGATGGTCTTTCCCTCATAGTTGATGTTCACAATGGCATCGGCAGTGGGAATTTCGCCCTTGCCTTCCTTCAACACTTTATACTGAACACCCTTTCCGAGCTTCTGCACTCCTTCCTTCTGGGCGTTGGCAGCCATGAATGCATCGGCAGCCTTCTTTTCCTTGCCGAACTTCACTTCAGCCTGCTTCATCTGCAGTGCCTGTGCCACCTGCTGGCCAACCATGCGTGCCTGCTCCATGGTCATCTTCTGATCCTTACCCGTTGCACCTGCAAGGAAACCAGCAATGAAGTTGTCCTTGGACAGCGTCTTCGTGGAATCACCGTCGAAAAGCTGACGAGCATAGTTCTGCTGCATCATCATAATCTGCTGACCCACCATGATTCCGGCATTGTAAGCCTTCTTCTTGTTGTCGTCGGCACCCTCGGCACCTTCGGTAATACCCTGAACGAACAGTTCCATATAGGTGGAATCAATCTCCATCTGCTGTAGGAACGGCTTCACACCTTGTGACTGCTCAACGCCGAAAGCATAGCTCAGCGAGTCAAGGTCGCTCTCCAGATTGGCCTTCGGAGCCGACTTGCTGCAAGAGGCCAGTGCCATTGCAGCCATAGCCATAACGGCTACCATTGATAATTTCTTCATTTTCTTTGCTTTTATGGATGTTTTTATCTTTATTTTCCTTTCTTCTGTCTCCTGGATTATACCACTTCGATGAGTTCTACATCGAACACCAGTGCTGCATACGGCGGAATGGCTGCACCGGCACCACGCTCTCCGTAGCCCAGCTGGTAAGGAATGAAGAAGCGATACTTTCCGCCCTCCTTCATCAGTTGCAGACCTTCAGTCCATCCGGCAATGACCTGATTCAGACCGAACACGGCCGGCTCACCACGCTGGATGCTGCTGTCGAACAACGTGCCGTCGATGAGCATGCCTTCATAATGGCAACGCACTTTGTCGGTGGCCTTCGGTTGCTTGCCCGTACCTTCTTTCAACACCTGATATTGCAGACCGCTGACCGTGGTGACAACACCTTCCTTCTTGCCGTTGGCCTCCAGATACTTCTCACCAGCCTCACGCGCAGCCTTACCAGCCTCAGCGGCAGCAGCATGCTGCTTTTCTTCCTGCTTCTGGAAGAAATCCTGCACAATGGCCTGAGCCTCAGCCTCCTTCAACTGTAGTTCTGCCCCAGCCACGACATCCTTGATGGCCTGTGCAAAATCGTCTATACAGAGCTCCGTAGCGCCCATCTGAGCGAGCTGCCGGCCTATACCCAGACCGAGTGCATAGCTTACTTTATCCATATTTGTTCTTTTATTTTAGAATTGAGATTATACCTTATATTATATATATAACTTGTTCTTCAGCGTGCAAAGGTACGATTAAATGAGCAAAATGCAAAATAGTTTTTGCTTTTTCGAACGCAAGTACCTTATGTAAAGGTACGATTAAATGAGCAAAATGCAAAATAGTTTTTGCTTTTTCGAATGTGAGTACCTTATTTATAGGCAATATTTTATTGGGATGGCGTGGCAATATTGGCACAAAATAACATTTCAAGTCGGCTTTTTCGTCCGGAATTGGCTTCCAACACCTTGCTCCTATCCTCATTCCCATGAAAAACGAAAAAGCCCCGACATGTTTCTACAACATGCCGAGGCCGGGTAATAGGATATTTATCACTTAGTTACCCTGATTTTCTTCTGAAAACCAACTATCATTTTAATCTTCCCAAGCAGAGTTCCATGGATTCACGGGCTTGGCAAAGTCACCGTCTTCCATCTCACCGGTGCCAATGGTGGTCTCCGGATTGAAGTTGCTGCTTGTACCGTTGCCGTCGGAGGCACCATTGAGCCCAGCAAGGATGGGCTCCGGTGCGACGATGATTTCTGTTTCCGGCTTTATATATATCGTCTTCATGTTGTCCTTTATACTAAAATCATTATGAAACATTGTTGATGCACTCTTTACTTAATCACCATCTTCTTACCGTTGACAATGTAGATGCCTTTCTGCGGATGCAGAACGCGTACACCCGTGAGCGTATAGATGTTGTCTACCACTTCGATGCGGTTGCCGTCGGGCAGGAAAATACCTGTTTCCTGGTTGCCATCACCCGACTCCATACCACCATCTTCCACATCTTGATTGTCATCTCCGGTTTCCGAGCTCTCCCATTCGCCGTCTTCGGCAGCAAATCCGAGCAAGATGACGTCCATGGATTCCTCTTTGGCTGCCCCTGACAGACCATAGGGGAATACTTCTGTAGCCGTCGCGGCACTCGCTTCTGTCTGGAACCAGCAACGGTAGCCCTTAAACTTAGCCGTCTTGGTGGCATGCATCAGTTTGTCGCCACTCATTGCCCAGAGTCCACCTTCAGGAACATCGTGCTTGGTAATGGCATCGAACGTTCCACAGAACCAGTAACCATCTTTCTTAAAGTGGTTCACACTTTGGTTGCCCTTCAAGTCTACGTCAACGAAAGTGACATAGTCACCATTCGCAGCATCCGTAGAAAGGTTCTTTTCCTTGTCCAGATAGATGATAAACGGCGTTCCGGCAGTAATGGTATAGTCTGCTGATCCTTCCGTAGCCGATGCTTCTGCGGCTGTCTGGTTATGCGTTCCGACATTCAGGAAGCGTAGCATTTCACCGTTCGTGCCGATATAGATGGCTGCAAATTTGATTTTGCCCTCCATGGTGTTCACCGTTGCAGGGTTATCGTAGCTGCTGGCTACACCTTCCTGACCAGCCTTCACATCAAACGGCAGCACCAGAGTTTCCCAGTTGGTCGCATTTCCAAAGTCACGGTGCAACCGCACGTCGGCATATTCTTGGTTGCATACATCGTATTTCTTGCTCGCCTCCACTTCGCTGCTGCTGTTCTCGTAGAGATCCTTGGTAATCAGATTCTTCCACTGCGAACCATTTTTCTTGTATTCATGGATATATTCCAGTCGCTCAGCTTCGCTCTCATATGCTGAAACATCGGCAAAA
Organism: uncultured Prevotella sp.; assembly: GCA_946184025.1. Lineage (GTDB taxonomy): Bacteria > Bacteroidota > Bacteroidia > Bacteroidales > Bacteroidaceae > Prevotella. The sequence continues at coordinate 3,198 of CAMHEA010000005.1, read as the reverse complement.
GCAATCTCCAAATGGTTGGCATCGGTAGTAAATGCGGATTCACTCACTGTGGGAACCTTTCCGTCATAGCCAGAAGAGCTTCCTTCCTCGTCTGAGTCGGCACTCGTGTCATCATAGAGACGCTGGAATCCAATGCGGTCGAAGTTGAGCTTCTTGTCACAATAGAATTGGATGACATGCTGTCCCTTAGAAAGAAGGATGTTGGAGAATATGTTCTGCTCATTACAGTCGTCGTTCTGTCCGCCGATATTCTCTCTACTTCCAATCTTTTCACCGTCAATGTATGCCGAGAAGGCACCATCGCCACCCGTTTTCGCAACGAAGAAATCCAACATGTAACGTCCACCCTTTTCAGGAACGTTGACCGTATAGTTCATCCAATCGCCAGTTTCAAAGTCACCGATAATCAAATGTTTGTCACTTTCGCCTGCTGGAGACTGGCAGTTGCCAAAGTGGTTGCTCGGCTTTCCTACTTTCCAAACAGGAGCACCCTCCACATCCGAACGATAAGGATAGTAACTGCTCAGATTGGAATTGTGATTAAAGAGATAGGCAACGCCTGAGGTTCCCTTATTGAAATCTTCTGCTTCAACAAATGACCATTGGTTAGTTTCTGTCGTGAGATTATGCGGACCATTATAAGGTGAGCCCACGCGGTCTACGGAGAAGGGCTTAGCTGTAGGTGCAACGTATTTGGCCGGTACGTTCACCTTGTTGATATGACAATCCTTGAACGCATCCTCTGCAATCGCCGAGATATTGGCAGGAATAGAAATTTCATAGCTGTTTTCCGTCTGAAGACAACCCTCGAAAACGCCTGCTTTCACTTCAGTGGTGGTCTTCAGAATTTCACCGATGGAGGCTCCACTCAGTGACGTACAGTTCTTGAAAGCACCTTCGCCGATTTCACATCCACCGGTCTCCGTACCCGTAAACTCTACCGTTGAGAGTGCAGTGCAGCCTGCAAAGGCGTTGGCATCGATTTTATTGAGGTATTGTGGCAGCACGATGGTGGTCAATGTCGTACAGCCTGCATTGCTGACAAAATTGGAAGGAATTGTCAATTCTGGCAAGTTAGCTCCGCTGAGGTCTATTTCCTGCACCTTTCCGTTGCTAATGAGCCATTGCAGGTAGGTCAGATCCGATGCCGTAAGCGTGCCGTTGAGCTTCAACCGTTTGTAGTTGGTATTCACCTGATCCGCATAAGCAATGTTAGCCTGGAAGCGAAGCGCGTCAGCCAGCGTGTAGTTGTTCACACCGTCATCGCTCCATAGCGGGTTTTTCTCTTTGTCAATCAGCGTACCTGTCAGACTCACCTCACAATAGTTGTTCACATTGGCGTTCTCAGTGAGCTTGGGACGGTTCGGAATCTCAAGAACCAAAGGCATCTGGGCATGATTTGCATTAAAATCAAAGCCGCTCAAGTCAACGGTAAAGCGAAGGTCATAGTTCAAAGGAAGCAAAGGAAGGGCAGAGTTTTTCTCGGCTTCATTCTTCGCACTGGCATCCTTGTTGACACCTTGCACATTGCCGCCACTCACCAACTGAACAAAATCGACCGTGGTCTGAGACGAGGTAATTCCTGCAAACTGATAATATGCTCCGTTACCATATTCTATGGAATTCGTTCCATACTGTTCTCCATTGCCGCCCCACGCTCCCTGCGAAGCAAAGAACTTGAAAGCAAAGTCCGACTGCTTAGTATTCAGTTGCTTGCCCGTGCGCATGGTAATGACATTGACATTCTTGGAAGTCTGTGTCATGGGCACAAAATTGTCGCGGTTGCCGTCATAAGTCCATCCTTTGAAAGCACGGTCTCCCTTCCATGCAAAGACAGAGGGGAATCCAAAGGCATTGCTGCCTACCAACCAAATATGTCCGAAACCGAAATAATTCCCATTATGTACAGCATCAAACCAGGAAAGGTCATTGCTCTGGAAGTTCACATTATTGCCGCCATCAAGCGAAGGCTGCCCGTTCTTTGCATCGTAGACAGGCATCACATAGATGTATTCAGCTCCGTTCGCACCATTATCGGTTTTAGTCGTTCTGGGATCATTGGGCTCCACAAAGCGGTGGGAGTTGTAAGTGGTATTATTGTTGACAATGTCATCGCTCTTCCAGTCATCGTAATTGCCAGAATAAGGCGTACCCCAATTCAAGCGCGATCCTCTTAGGAACGGATTCACGTCATAACTCTGGAAACAATAGTAACCGGTAGCTCCAAGAAAACGGAACTGTTTGGTGTTTCCTGCTACTGGCTCCAATATGTCGGACATGAAGGCACTCTTGGTGTTGTCCACATAACTGTCGCCAAAGGTTATCGTCTCACCTTGCTGGACCAAGTAAGTGTGAAAGAAGTAGACCGTCTGGTCTGCGGATGTTTTCACAACACCGCCTGCGAAGCATACGATGGCCGCGATGAGGACACGATACTTCTGTTTCATCTGATTGAGAAATGTTCTCTTTTTCATCTTTTCCTATTAGTTTGAATACTTTAAAATATTATAGTTGGTTGAAATTGCTTTCCCTATTGTGAGACAATATATGTGTGCTGTTTTTACATTTATACGGTGTAAAGACCTGTTCCCGCAGCAAATTGTCGGGTACAAAGGTATATATTATAATAATATAAAAGAAAAAATATGGCATTTGTATCACTCAATATTTTTTAGATTGCCCATTTTATCGGTGTTTGCGAGCACAAAAAGTATAATGGGAATATATGTGGGAAACGTGGAATGGAACCGAACTGGAGGTCACTAAGAAGACGGCTTCAGCCGGAAGAGGTGCCTTGCATCTTTGTACGTTGTGCGCTTTACGCGCTACGGCAGACAAGCATCGACACCCTCCACGGAGAAATAGCGGAAGGATCTATACAAAAAACACACAGGACGCACCTCCCGGCACATCCTGTATATTCATTAACGTTGTGTGTCTCACGACAGACGATGTTCCTTACAAACTTAAAACAACTAAAAACCTAACATAATAATCTAATTAACAACTTTATTAATAAAACTCAAACATGGTGCAAAGGTATCAGTTCTGCCTATAAAACGGAAGAAATATCGGCATTGTATGATGATTTTCTTTGCAGAAACGCCTGTTTATCGGCGGTTTAGCGAATGTTTGTATTATGCAAGTATGAGCCGCAACAGACCTTTCCCCGTAAGTTGGGGAAGGGATGACGCAAGG
>CAMHEA010000004.1 GCA_946184025.1 uncultured Prevotella sp. | reverse complement strand
TTTTTGAGAATTAATAAATTATTTTTTGAGAAAAAATAAATTAAAAATTCTCGCAGGCAAAACCGTTTTTCCAAACGACTGATAATCAGTCAGTTAACCGACGAGCCGAAAATGCCACGCAAGGGACTGAAAACGGGGAGTCACGAAAAGGCCACGCAGCCACAAAGGCAAATGACCGACGAGGGATTAATCCGTCAAATTATTGCACACCACACCACCCATGTGCGCAATTTATAAGATTTATATGCAAAAAAACGCTAAATCGTAGGGCATCTGACACTTATGGAGAAAGAAAAAACGTAACTTTGCAACATAGGGACAACCGTTTCTAAACGATTTTGAACAGAAGAAGAAAGAGAAAGCTATAAGAAAAGGAGGACAGGTTATGGAACAGAGAGTTATCATTTCACAGAATTTTCAGAACGACTTGGCCATGGCGCTCATGGAATGTGAGCGCGACCGCATCTTCGTTCTGACCGACGAGACGACCAAGGAGAAGTGCTGGCCGCTGCTGAGCAACTTCTTCGGACTGAAACATGCCCAACTCATCACCATTCCGGCAGGCGACCAGCACAAGAACACGGAATCGCTGAGCCACGTCTGGGCCGAGCTGCAACAGGGAGCTACCCGCCACTCATGCCTGATCAACCTCGGCGGCGGCATGGTGACCGACCTCGGCGGCTTCGCGGCATCCACCTTCAAGCGCGGCATCAACTTTATCAACATACCCACCACCCTGCTCTCCATGGTCGATGCCAGTGTAGGCGGCAAGACCGGCATCAACTTTGGCGGTCTGAAAAACGAAATCGGCGTATTCAACGAACCACGCTTCGTCATCATCAACGCGGAATTCCTACAGACACTGGACACGGAAAACCTGCTGAGCGGCTATGCCGAGATGCTCAAGCACGGCCTCATTTCCACCGAAGCAATGTGGGTGGAACTTCTGAACTTTGATGTTGAGCAGGTGAACGCCTCCGAACCAGCTGTCAACCTCCAGTTGCTGAAGCGTCTCCAGCGCATGGTGGCCGATTCTGTCAAGGTGAAGCAGCACATCGTGGAGCAAGACCCGAAGGAACAGAACATCCGCAAGGCACTCAATCTGGGACATACCTTCGGCCATGCCTTCGAGTCGTGGAGCTTCAAGCAGGCCACTCCCCAGCTCCACGGCTATGCCGTTGCCTTCGGAATCGTATGCGAGCTTTATCTTTCCACCATCAAATGCGGCTTCCCCGCCGACAAGATGCGCCAGACGGTCAGCTACATCCGTGAGCATTACGGCACGCTTCCCATCACCTGCGACGACTATCCGCAGCTGATTGAACTGATGACGCACGACAAGAAGAATGTCGCCGGCACCATCAACTTCACGCTGCTGAGCGACATCGGTGGCCTGCGCATCAACCAAACCGCTACGAAAGAGGAAATCATGGAATCCCTTGACTTCCTCCGCGAAGGATAAAACCCACAAAAAAGGCAGGGAGCAACGTCCCTGCCTAACTTATCAACAACCCCCAAAAAGTATCACCATGAAAAAACTCTTAGCCGCAGCCGCAGCCTGCATGTTGAACAGCTATGTCTTTGCCCAAGACGAAATCCTGCTTCCCCAACCCTCGGCCAACATCAGTATGACCTTGGTGGAAGCCCTTCAACAACGCCATTCTGAGCGCAACTTCGCTGACAAGGCTGTCAGCAACGACGTACTTGCACAAATTCTGTGGGCTGCCTGCGGCATCAACCGCCCCGACCAAGGCAAGATTACGGCTCCCTCTGCCATCAACGCACAGGACATCAAGGTCTATGTATGCAGCCAAGACGGTGCCTTCCTCTATCAGCCAAAAGACAACAAGCTCATCAAGGTATCGGAAGAGGATTTGCGTCCGCTCATCGCCGGCCCGCAGGCATTTGCAGCTTCGACTCCGCTGTCGTTGCTGCTGGTCAGCGATCACCAACAGTTTGGTGACCACCGCCGTGGTGCCGAACGTATGGGCGTGGTTGATGCCGGCTATGTGTCAGAGAACATCGCACTCATCTGCACGGCCTTGGGACTGAACACCGTTCCACGAATGACCATGGACGGCGAAGCGTTGAAGAAGGCTTTGCAGCTGGATGAAAGCGCAGACTTGGTCATCAATCACCCCATCGGGTATCCCGTAGGGAAATAGAACCTGGCAAACATGGCCGCCTACCCGACAGGATAACACCGGATATCACGCCGGGGTTTCCCTGTTTCAGTCAGCAGAATCTTCGGAACGACACGGATGATGCGCGGCTGCCAATAGCGTGGAAGATGTTCGCTGCATAGCTGACGCACAGCCTCCACGTCGCAAGGCTCCATGAGGAGTGCAACAACTTCTCCGAATTTGCTGTCCGCAGCCTTACTAATAATATAAGGTACGCGCATGTAAGGCCGAAGCTGGCGTTCCACCTCTTCGGCCTGAATCTTGATGCCACCCGAACAGATGACAAGGTCTCTACGGCCGAGCACCCGAAACTGGTCAGGACGGGAAGGATTGAACACGACCACATCGTTAGTGACCAACCGTTCTGCACAGACCAAGGGAGCGTCGACCACCAGACAGCCTTCGGCAGTAGCCGACAGCTGTACTGAGGGGAAGGCCGTGTACCACTCGCAAGCCTCCCCGCCATTCAACCGACGCAGAGCGATATGGGATAGCGTTTCGGTCATGCCGTAAGTGCTCCATACCGCATGGGGAAACGACCGCAATTCATGGGCCAACACATCGTCGACGGCTCCACCACCGATAATGAGATGCCGGATATTCATCAGCCGACGACGCTCCAAAGGCACCTGCAAGGAGTTGTAGACCTGCATGGGCACCATGGCCACAAAGTCCAGCTGCGCCTCCTCATCGGTCAGATTGTCTGCCGACAGGGGATGTCCGCAGGGCTCCACGACCTTCAGCCGGAGTCCACGCACCAAGGACCGCACCGCCATCATCTTTCCGGCGATATAGTCCAATGGCAGACACAACAACGCCCTGTCGCCCTCCCGGATTCCCAAGAAGTTGCAAGTGATGCGCGCAGAAGCCTCCATGCGCCGTTTCTCAACCCACATCGGCTTTGGTTTGCCCGTCGTTCCACTCGTATGAACCAGTATTCTGTCGGAAGAATCGTTCCATTCTTCCATAAATGCTTCGATTGTCATATTCCGTTCCATGCTATACACTCAAACGCCAGTAGACTAAATGATAAATAACAAATGACAAATGATAAATGTAAAACCTTAGCGAAATGCCTAAACATCCAAACGCCTAAACGCCATGTCGCCCATACCACAGCTGGTCTCCCCGTAGTTGGAGTGGCATAGGAATGTTGTCGGTGAAGAGTTGACCCGTTCCGAGTCCCTGCGGGAATGTGACGTGGGGACCATAGACGTGGGCTGCCAGCTGGGCGACGGCATTCAGACCGACATTGCTTTCCAAGGCGGAGGTAATCCAAGAAGGAATACCCCGCTGCCGAGCCATCGATATCCATTCGCAAGTGCCACTGATGCCGCCGTGCAAGGAAGGTTTGAGAATGATGTATTGCGGACGGATGGTGTCCAGAAGGCGTTGCTTTTCTTCGAGGGAGTTTACTCCGATGAGTTCTTCGTCAAGGGCGATGGGCACGGGCGTGTTGCGACAGAGTTGGGCCATCGCTTCCCACTGATGTTGGCGGATGGGTTGTTCAATGGAATGAATGCCATAGCGGGCAAGTTGTTCCAGTTTGCGAGGAGCATCTTCGGGCGAAAAGCCGCCGTTTGCATCCACGCGCAACTCGATATCAGCAGGAGTGAAATGCTGACGGATGAAGCGTATCAGGGAAAGTTCGCGTTCCCAATCGATCGCTCCAATCTTGAGTTTCACACATCGGAACCCCGCCTGTAGTTTCTCCTCTATGCGATGATACATTTCCTCGAACGTACCCATCCACACGAGTCCGTTGATGGTGATGCCTTCTTCGCCCCGGCTGAAAGGTGTGTCGAAGAGCTGATGTCCGTTTTGCAGATTGAGCATTGCCGTTTCCAAGCCGAACAACATGGAAGGGTAGTCGCGCAGGGATTCGAGGGGAAGCTGACGAGTGCGCTCCACGTTGTCGCAGAAGTGCCGCAACGTCGTTCCGTAATCAGGAAGGGCATCGCAACTGAGATCGGGAAGCGGGGCACACTCTCCCACTCCCCGTTTATCGCCGTCGCAAATGGTTACCATCCACGATTTTCGGATGGTATATACACCGCGGGAAGTTCCCGCAGGCTGCTTGAAATGGAGCGTCCGCTCCGCTATTGTCACTTTCATTGCCGGTTGTTTCTCCCTCCCCGACAGGGTATCAGGGCATTTTGGGATACTTACTGAAATCAGGCTTCCGCTTTTCGAGGAAAGCCCGACCGCCTTCCTGTGCTTCGTCCAGGAAATAATAAAGCATGGTAGCATCGCCAGCCAGTTCCTGTATACCAGCCTGTCCGTCGAGTTCGGCATTGAGTCCGGCCTTGATCATGCGCAAGGCCAGCGGACTGCGCTCCATCATCACCTCTGCCCATTCCACGCAAGTATCCTCCAGCTGTGCCAACGGCACTACCTTATTCACCAAGCCCATGCGTTCAGCTTCCTCGGCAGAATACTGCCGACAGAGGAACCATATCTCGCGGGCTTTCTTCTGACCTACGATGCGTGCCAAGTAGCTCGCACCAAACCCAGCATCAAAGCTTCCCACCTTCGGGCCTGTCTGTCCGAAGATGGCGTTTTCGCTGGCAATGGTGAGGTCACAGACCAGATGAAGCACATGCCCTCCGCCAATCGCATAGCCGTTGACCATCGCAATGACTGGTTTGGGCAGCCGCCGGATTTGCATCTGCACGTCAAGCACGCTCAGCCGAGGCACCCCAGCTTCATCGATGTAGCCGCCTCGTCCCTTCACATGCATGTCGCCACCGGAACAAAACGCCTTGTCGCCGGCACCGGTGAGGATGACCACGCTGATATTCTGCGCCTCGCGACAATGGGCAAAAGCCTGCGACAGCTCCCAAGTAGTGCGTGGAGTGAAGGCATTGCGATAACGTGGCCGGTTGATTGTTATCTTTGCAATGTGATTGTACGTCTCAAAGAGTATTTCCTTGAACGCAAATCCTTCGATAGTCTTCCATGTTCTTTCCATATCTTTACTTTCTTTTGCATGCAAAGGTACGAAAAAAATCAGCTAAGCGAGTATGGAACGAATGAATTCGTTCGTTCAAACGTGAGATTTTACGTAACAAATAAGCGAAAAACAAAACGTTTTTGTTTTTCAATACGGACTTCACCCATTCACTACCTTTGCCTCCAAATCATCTATTAGACAGACAATCAAGCACGCATTTCGTCAGAGAATCTATAGCAGTGACCGTTTCTTTCACGATAGCATTCTTCCTTTGCCTATACCTTTCCCTATTTGCATCAGTTCCCAGAATTGATTCCATAGGTTTAACGATATTAGAGAAACTCTTAAAAATCTACTTAGCCGCTGAATTATAAAAGAAAAAACAAGTTTATCTTTCACTTTTCCCCCGCTTTTCGTAACTTTGCAGTCGAAGAAAACCTGAATACTATGTTACAGATACGCTGCAAAAACAACAACAAGACGAAAAGTTTCCCTGAAGGAACATCGTTGCTTGAAGTCTACTCCGAATTTGCTGACGAGATACAGCTGCCTTATCCGGTCGTATCGGCAAAGGTAAACAATGCCTCACAAGGCTTGAAATTCCGCCTTTTCCAGAACAGGGACGTGGAGTTTCTTGATGCCCGCGAGGGTAGCGGCCATCGGGTGTATGTGCGTTCATTGTGCTTCGTGCTCTATAAAGCCACACAGGACATTTTTCCAGGTTCGAAACTATTCATCGAGCACACCATCTCGCGCGGCTACTACTGCAATTTCAAGAAGAAAGCGGGCGATGCTTTGTCGGAAGGGGATGTTGAACGCATCCGCAAAAGAATGGAAGAGATTGTGTCGTTAGACATGCCTTTCCGCCGCAACGAGGCCACAACGGAGGAAGCCATACGCGTTTTTGCAGAGCGGGGATTCACAGACAAGGTGAAACTACTGGAAACAAGCGGGCAAATCTACAGCGATTACTATATGTTAGGCGATACAGCCGACTATTTCTACGGTCCGTTGGTACCCTCAGCCGGCTATCTGAAGGTGTGGGGATTGGAAACCTACCACGACGGAATGCTACTTCGCGTTCCCGACTGGAACAATCCCATGGTGCTGGCGGAGAAAGTAGACATGCCGAAAACCTATGAAATGTTTGCCGAGAAGACCCGTTGGGACATCATCATGCGCCTGTCGAATGCCGGCGACGTGAACAAAGCGATTCTGAAAGGACATGCCTCGGAACTGATACAAGTCAGCGAGGCTTTGCAAGAAAAGAAAATCGTACAGATTGCCGAGGAAATAGACCTCCGTTTCCATGCAGAAGAGAATCCCGTGCGGCTGGTTCTCATCACCGGTCCCTCCTCGTCTGGCAAGACAACGTTCTGCAAACGTCTCAGCGTTCAGCTACTGGCTTGCGGTCTGCGCCCCATGTCGTTCTCCACAGACGATTATTTCGTGAACCGAGTAGACACGCCGTTGCTCCCTAACGGAGACTACGACTTCGACAATATTGAGACGGTGGACTATCATCTGCTCGAAGAACACCTCTCCAAACTGATGCGCGGCGAACGCGTGGAAGTCCCGGAATATAATTTCGTAACGGGAAAACGGGAGTGGAACGGCAAGAAACTCAAGCTGTCCAATGACAGCGTGCTCATCATCGAAGGCATCCACGCCCTGAATCCCCTACTGACCAGCCAGATTCCAGATTCGGCAAAGTTCAAGATCTACATCTCTGCACTGACAAGTATCTCGCTCGACGACCACAACTGGATTCCGGTGCGCGACAACCGATTGCTGCGTCGCATCATCCGCGACTACAACAAGGGAGCCTATACAGCCCAGCAAACCATCAGTCAATGGAAGAATGTGTGCCAGGCAGAAGACAAATGGATTTTCCCGTTCCAAGAAACAGCCGATGCCATGTTCAATTCCGCCCTCAATATTGAGTTTGCCGTATTGCGCACACACGCCGAAATCATCCTGGCATCCGTTCCCCGCAACTGTCCCGAATATGCAGAAGCCCATCGGTTGCTGAAATTCATCCACTTCTTCCTGCCCGTCAGCGACAAGGAAATACCTCCCACCAGCATCATGCGAGAGTTCGTCGGAGGATCCAGTTTCAAATATTAGGAAGGAGAAGGACTTCCAACAGCAAGGGGCGATGGCTATCCGTATGGAGCAGCCAAGCCATTCCCTGCTCCATCTCACCATAGCTGGCAACTGCTTGATAGCCCACCCGGTTCTGCAAGCAGATGCCCTCAGCCGTTGTCTGGTGCTTGGCCATCACCAATCTGTCCCGGGCTGCACTCTCTTTCAACCCCTCAAACCGGCTGAAAATGCCACCGCCACCATTGTTCAATAGCAGAATGCGAAGGTTGCCGCGCAGATTTTGATTCCAAAGTGCGTTCTGGTCGTAGAAGAAGCTGAGGTCGCCCGTCACGCAACAGACAAGCCGTTCCGTCACCAGCGAGCATCCGGCAGCTGTGGAAAGACTCCCCTCTATGCCGTTCAGTCCCCGGTTGCACCAGAAATGATGACGGGCATAAAGAGCTCCGAGCCGCACCGCCGTACTGTTGGCATAATGGACAATCGCATCCCCTCCCACACTTTCCTCAAAACACTGTACGGCAGCATGCTGCAAAGATGCGGCCGGCTTCTGCAGAAGCGGCGAGAGCACTGGCGGAGCAAGATGTGCAACCAGCGTCACCGGGTCGCATTCAATAATCCGCGAGAGGTTCATCGTCACGTCATGCACCTCGCCATCTTCGCTCACCATCCACGTTTCAGTCCCCGATTGTCGCAGGAAGACTTTCAACGGCTTGCTGACAAGCGTTCCACCAAGATACAAGACAAAATCGGGAACCGACTGCTGCCCTGCCGCCAGAGCCTCGGCGAGTCGGTTCGTAGCCAGCACCCAGGGTGCCAAGGGCTCACGGCATCCCAGTCCGGCAATCACCCATGCCCGTTCTGCCTGAGAAAGACGTGCCGTCACCTGCTCGACGACCTGCGGTGCCAGCGTCGCGGTCTCACGGAAGATGCTACGTTCCTGCGGCAATGTGCTTACGGAAAAGTCATACAACGGCTCACTGATGGGCACATTGATATGCACCGGTCCGTTCCCATGATGACGGACGGCCAACAAGGCTTCGTTGACCAGCCGGTTACAGTACCACCTCTCTTCCCCGTCGTGAGGCTCCGGCAACGTGACAGCCCGTTTGACAAACCGTCCAAGGGCATCAGGCTGCGGCATGGTCTGCCCGTCCTGTTGTCCGATCCATTGCGGAGGACGGTCTGCCGACACCACGATCAAGGGCACATGCTGGTAGAAAGCCTCCGCCACGGCAGGCAGCAGATTGAGCAATGCCGACCCACTGGTAACGCAGACCACCACAGGTTGTCCCGTGGTCTGAGCCATTCCCAAAGCGTAGAATCCTGCCGACCGCTCATCGGTGACGGGGAAACACACCATGTCGGAACATTCATTAAAATTGTGTACAAGGGGAGCATTGCGGCTACCCGGACACACAACGGCATGACGAACGCCGTAGGCCGTGAGCAACGGCGTCAGTATATTTACGTTTTCCTTATTACTATACATTAAGCAACCTCCGCATTGTTTCCATTTTCGTTTCTGTTTCATCCCATTCACTCTCCCGTCTGCTGTCTTTCAGCAATCCGCCACCAGCATAGAGCCGACAGGCCGTTGCTGAAATCTGCATACAGCGCAGCGACACATACAGGAAGGTATGTCCTTCCGGCTCCAGCATCCCCATGAAACCGCTATAATAACGCCGCGAACAAGGCTCATGTGCCAAAATAAAGTCGCGAGCCTCTTCCTTGGGAAGCCCACAGACGGCAGGCGTGGGATGGAGCATCGCCAGCAGACGCCCCAGATGCTTCGTTTCAGGAAGTGAGAACGAGAAGTCGCTGCGCAGATGTACGAGGTGCGCCGCACGCACGGTATAGGGACCGTTTTCCGTGAAATCATCCGCCACGCGTTGCAGGCAACGACTCATGTAGCTTGCCACCAGCCGCTGTTCCTGAATGTTCTTGTCCGACCATGCTGCAACAGGCGGATCTTCGGGGAACGAAGTGCATTTCATTGTCCCTGCCAACGCCATCGTCTGCCAATCATGGCCCATTCCGTCCAGCAACACTTCGGGGGTAGCCGTAAGCCAAAGCCCCGTCTGCGGCGTATAGACCAGTGCGATGAAAAGCCGCGGATAGCTTTCACAGGCCTTCCGGAAACAGGCAACAGATGAGAAATCCTTCGGCAACGGGCATTGCGAAGAGCGCGACAAGACCAGTTTCTGAAATCCTCCATCCATCAGACGGTCGTGGAAGACCTCAAAGGGATAGTCGTTTTCGCTGGGCGAAACACGGGCAGGATGGCAGACTGTTGCCGGAGCCATGCTTTCGGAAAGGCTTTTGCCCTTCACTCCTTGCCTTGCATCCGCCAAGTTGTCATCGGCTCTTGCACCACACATCCCGAAAGCCTCCTCCACACCCTTTGACGTGACCTTCTCTACACCAAAGACCTCGCATCGGACAGGATGCATCAGCACCACCGGCAGGTTGTCATCCACGACAAAAGGAGCCACCACAAAACCCGAACGGCCGTCAAGGTCGCACACGCTGCCCAGCGTTTCCACGTCACCCGCCAGCAGCGTACACTCACGGGCAAAAGGCTTTCTGAACAATGCAATACCCTGCGGTCTCATTTTCCCGTCCCCTTCTTCGCTTCTTGTTCCCCGGAAGCGCGTTGCCGCTTCGGTGTGACAATATAGTTTGTCACCTGAATCGTAGAGATCAGCTCGCCCGCCTCGTTCCTGATGTCCACCTGCCACACATGCAACGTCTTGCCCTCGTGGCGAAGTTGTGCCGTGGCCGTCACCGTCTCGCCCTCGGCCACCACCTTCACATGGCTGCCGCTGACGTTGATGCCCGCCGCCATCTTGCCCGGACAAAGAGCCATGGAACCCACGCCAGCCAAGTTCTCGGCCAAAGCCAACGACGCACCGCCGCTGAGAAAGCCGAAAGGTTGCCTGTTGAGCGGTCCCACCTTCATCCGGGCCATCACCGTATCACGCTCAGGAGTAGAATAGAACTCCATGTCCAGCGTCTTCGACAGGCCCTCCTGGCTCACCACAATCTCTCTGATCTGTTCTATATCCATTGTATTTTTCCTTTGATGCTTTGTTTTTCTTTTTTGCAAAGGTACGATTAAATGAGTAAAAAGCAAAATCGTTTTTGCATTTTCGAATGCGGAAGTACCTTAATATAAAAGTACGATGAAACGAAGAAAAAGCAAAATGTTATTTGTTTTTCGAGTGAAAGGACTCATCCTGACTGCCTCAGCGGCAAGCAATGCCACCCCCGTCCAGCAGATAAAACAGGGTATATTACGAAGTAAAACAGCCTATATTACTCACCAATATAGGGTTTATTACAAAGCAATATAGCCTTTATTGCCTGCCCACTCCCATACACCGAGATGACAGACACGCTTGTTTCTGCCTGTCAACAGGCTCTGCGCCTTAAAGGGATAAGCTTCCCCAACACCCCATTCCTCGAAAAAATGTATTCGAATGTTGCTCACTTACTCGATTTTTTAGTACCTTTGCGGCCAGAAACATATTCGAATATATTTTAGGAATGAACATTTTGGAATTGAGCGAGCAGGAGATTGTTCGCAGACAAGCATTGCAGGAACTGCGCGACATGGGTATTGAGCCCTATCCGGCAGCCGAGTATCCCACGAATGCCTTCTCGACGGATATCCGCGAGAACTTCAGCGACGACGAAGAGACACCGCGCGAAGTCTGCATAGCAGGTCGGTTGATGAGCCGCCGCGTCATGGGCAAGGCTTCATTCGCCGAATTGCAGGATTCAAAGGGAAGGATACAGGTATATGTAACACGCGACGACATCTGTCCGGGCGAAGACAAGGCGATGTACAACGCCGTTTTCAAACGGCTGCTGGACATCGGTGACTTCATCGGCGTGAAGGGATTCGTGTTCCGTACGCAGACGGGCGAGATCTCTGTGCACGCCCGCGAGCTGACCCTGCTGTCGAAATCGCTCAAGCCACTACCCATCGTGAAATACAAGGACGGCGTTGCCTACGACAAGTTCGACGACCCTGAACTCCGCTATCGCCAACGCTATGTGGACTTGGTGGTCAATGAAGGCGTGAAGGACACGTTCATGCAGCGTGCCACTGTCATCCGCACCATCCGCCGCGTGCTCGACGAGGCCGGATACACGGAAGTGGAGACTCCCACCCTGCAAGCCATTGCCGGCGGAGCCAGTGCACGCCCGTTCATGACGCACTTCAATGCGCTGAACATAGAGATGTATATGCGCATCGCTACGGAACTCTATCTGAAGCGACTGATCGTCGGCGGCTTTGAAGGCGTATATGAAATCGGCAAGAACTTCCGCAATGAGGGCATGGACCGCAACCATAATCCGGAGTTTACCTGCATGGAACTGTATGTGCAGTATAAAGACTACAACTGGATGATGGCGTTCACGGAGAAGTTGCTGGAGACCGTCTGCATCGCCGTCAACGGCAAGCCCGAACGCGAAATCGACGGAAACATCGTCTCGTTCAAGGCACCCTACCGTCGTCTGCCCATCCTTGATGCCATCAAGGAGAAGACGGGCTTCGACTGCAACGGTAAGACGGAAGAGGAAATCCGCGCCTTCTGCAAGGAGAAGGGCATGGAGGTGGACGAGACCATGGGCAAGGGCAAACTCATTGACGAGCTCTTCGGCGAGTTCTGTGAGGGTACGTTCATCCAGCCAACCTTCATCACGGACTATCCGGTGGAAATGTCTCCCCTGACGAAGATGCACCGCTCCAAGCCCGGCCTGACTGAGCGCTTTGAGCTGATGGTCAACGGCAAGGAGCTGGCCAACGCCTACAGCGAGCTGAACGACCCCATCGATCAGGAAGAACGGTTCAAAGAGCAGATGAGACTCGCAGACAAAGGCGACGACGAAGCCATGATCATTGACCAAGACTTCCTCCGCGCCCTGCAATATGGCATGCCTCCGACCAGCGGCATCGGCATTGGCATAGACCGTCTCGTCATGCTGATGACCGGTAAGACCTACATACAGGAGGTGCTCTTCTTCCCCCAGATGAAGCCTGAGAAGAAAATACCCCAAAGCAGCATCGAAGAATGGGCTGCCCTCGGCGTGGAGGAAGACTGGGTGTATGTCCTTCGCAAAGCCGGATTCAACCTCATCAGTGACATCCGCGACGAGAAGGCACAAGGACTTCAGCAGAAAATCGGTGATATTGTCAAGAAATACAAGCTCGACATGCAGAAACCCGCGGTGACTGAAATCCAGAACTGGATAGACAAAGCCGCAAAGGAGGTATAAAGGCAAAGTCTTGAAGGATAAAGGTTGAGTTTTGAAGGTTAAAAGACCTTCAATTCTCCAACCTTCCCTCATACATCAAGATTCAACCTCCGGGATTCGCCAAACCATCCAACGTCAAACGTCAAACACCAAGCCACCCTATATGTTTAACTGCGGAAAGATAGCCATCATCGGCGGAGGCAGTTGGGCCACCGCTATCGCCAAGATTGTCGTCACCCATACCCACCACATCGGGTGGTACATGCGACGTGACGACCGCATAGCCGACTTCAAACGCCTCAAGCACAACCCTGCCTATCTCACCAGCCTGCGCTTCGACACTGACGAGATTTACTTTTCCAGCGACCTCAACAAGATAGCACAGGCCTACGACACCCTCGTCTTCGTCACGCCCTCACCCTATCTGAAGAGCCATCTGAAGAAGCTCAAGACACGCATCCGCGACAAATTCATCATCACAGCCATTAAAGGCATCGTGCCCGATGAAAACCTCTGCTGCTCAGAATACTTCCACCATGTCTATGACGTGCCCTACGAGAACCTTGCATGCATCGGCGGTCCCAGCCACGCTGAGGAAGTTGCCATGGAAAGACTTTCCTATCTCACCATTGGGTGTGAAGATCAGGAGAAGGCACAAGCCTTCGCCGACACCATCGCCTCCCACTACATCAAGACGAAGACTTCTCCCGATGTCGTAGGCATCGAATACTCCAGCGTACTCAAAAACGTCTATGCCATCGCTGCCGGCATCTGCTCAGGCCTCAACTACGGCGACAACTTCCAGGCTGTACTCCTCAGTAACGCCATGCAGGAGATGCAACGGTTCCTCCTTACCCTCCGCCCCATGCAAACCCGAAGCATCATTGACAGCGTATATCTCGGCGACCAACTCGTCACCGGCTACTCCAACTTCTCACGCAATCGCACCTTTGGAACCATGATTGGACGAGGATATAACGTCAAAGCCGCACAAATGGAAATGGAAATGATTGCCGAAGGCTACTTCGGCACCAAGTGCATGAAAGAAATCAACCGACACATGCATGTCAACATGCCCATCCTCGATGCCGTCTACAACATTCTCTACGAGCACATCGCACCACAAATAGAAATCAAACTCCTCACCGACAGCTTCAGATAGTACGCCGTAACAAATTCTTTTTGCCGTTGGACCAACAGAGACCGAGCGACAATGAGCCTCGCGGTGTATTGCATCCTGAGCAGAGAGCATGGCATGCACAACGTATGCGCATTCGTCATAGGAACGTTGCGAGGACCAGGTGGATTGGGGGGTAGACGTTTCTGGGCGAAAAGGTATGAAAAGTTTTGTGTATGTCAGTGATTTATTGTAATTTTGCAGACGAAAGTAAGGCATTTCATTCTTATTTAAATATAATTCAAAGCAACAATGAGCAACATCAAATTAGACATCACGAAAGCAGCGCAGTTTCTTCCGAAAGGGGCTGTGGAGGCTTTCGAGCCGCAGGTAAAGGCTGCACAGGAGGCACTGGAGAACGCCTCTTGTCCGGGTAACGACTTTCTGGGATGGCTTCATCTGCCTTCAGGCATCACCCCGGAATTCATCAATGAAGTACAGGCTGTGGCCGACACCTTGCGCGAGAAGTGTGAGGTTATCGTCGTAGCCGGCATTGGCGGCAGCTATCTCGGTGCGCGTGCGGTGATCGAGGCATTGGGCAATTCGTTTGCGTGGCTCGTAAATGACAAGAAGAACCCGACGATACTCTTTGCAGGCAACAACATCGGCGAGGACTATCTGGCTGAGCTGACAGACTATCTGAAAGGAAAGAAGTTCGGAGTCATCAATATCTCGAAGTCTGGTACGACAACCGAAACTGCGTTGACATTCCGCTTACTGAAGAAGCAGTGCGAAGAACAACGCGGCAAAGAAGAAGCCAAGGACGTCATCGTAGCCATCACGGATGCAAAACGCGGTGCAGCCCGTACCTGTGCAGACAAAGAGGGATACAAGAGTTTTATCATTCCCGACAATGTGGGCGGACGCTTCTCGGTACTCACGCCAGTTGGCCTGCTGCCTATTGCATGTGCAGGCTTTGACATCAAGAAACTGGTAGAAGGTGCACAGGACATGGAGCAGCAGACAGGCGTAGATGTGCCGTTTGCAGAGAACCTTGCAGCACAGTATGCAGCCGTACGCAACGGTCTCTATGATGCAGGCAAGAAGATTGAAATCATGGTCAACTACCAGCCTAAGCTCCACTTCATCAGTGAATGGTGGAAACAGCTCTACGGAGAGTCTGAAGGCAAAGAAGGCAAGGGCATCTTCCCTGCCAGCTGCGACTTCACGACAGACTTGCACTCTATGGGTCAGTGGATTCAAGAGGGCGAACGCAGCATCTTCGAGACGGTCATCAGCGTAGAGAAACCGAACCGTACCATGCTGTTCCCGGCCGACGAGGAGAACCTGGACGGTTTGAACTTCCTTGCAGGAAAGCGTGTTGACGAAGTGAACAAGATGGCTGAGTTGGGTACGCGCCTGGCCCATGTCGACGGCGGAGTTCCCAACATCCGCATCAGCGTTCCCGAACTCAACGAATACTACATCGGACAGCTCATCTACTTCTTTGAAATCGCCTGCGGCATCAGCGGTCTTGTGCTGAACGTGAACCCGTTCAACCAGCCGGGTGTAGAGGCTTACAAGAAGAATATGTTTGCACTGCTCAACAAGCCGGGCTACGAAGCTGAAAGCAAAGCCATTCAGGAACGTCTGGCTGCCGAAGCATGACACCCTCTTGTAAGACTATCAAGAAATGAAAAAAGCGATTAAAGAATATCTCGTAAAGCACGGCTTCGGGCAACTGGCTCCGAAAGCCGTGCTTTTTGATATGGACGGCGTGCTTCTCGACTCCATGTCCAATCATGCCAAGGCTTGGGTAGAGGCCATGGCAACCTACGGAATCGACATGACAGAGGCTGATGCCTATGCCACAGAAGGCCAGCGAGGCATCGATACCATACGCTACATGGTGAAAGAACAGCAGGGACGCGACCTCAGCATGGCCGAGGCACAAGCGATGTACGACACAAAAGCACAGGCCTACAGTAAACTGCCTGAAGCGGAAATCATGCCTGGCGTGAAGGAACTGATGAAACGCATGAAAAAAGATGGCATGAAAATCATCGTCGTAACGGGAAGCGGACAGCTGCCGTTGATCGAACGTCTCACACGCGACTTTCATGGCTACGTCACCAAGGAAAACATCATCACCGCCTACGATGTCAAGCACGGGAAACCAGACCCGGAACCCTATCTCATAGGACTGGAAAAAGCCGGCAACCTGCAACCGTGGGAAGCCATTGTCGTGGAAAACGCACCCTTGGGAGTAAGAGCCGGCAACGCTGCCGAGATATTTACCGTTGCCGTCAACACCGGACCGCTGCCCGACAGTGCACTCTCCGACGAAGGAGCCGACATCGTCTTTCCTGACATGGACACCTTTAGCAAGGCATGGAAACGTTCCTTCCACGTCACATACCCACAAGACGAGATGTGGGAAAACGGCTACAATGCCATCATGCACTATATGATGACGAACAAACGCCGTCCCTCCAAGCACCATGCAGAAGACATGCAGATGGTCAACTGGATTAAGTACAACAAGAAAAACTTCGCCAGAGGCAAGATGACGGCCGAACGTGCTGAGAAATTCCAGATCCTGCTGGACACCGCCAAGCGTTTCCGCCGTCTCAACCAGTACACCTACCTCAACAGCGGCATGGAAGAAGAACTCTTCAAAGAAAAGGAATAAGACCAGACATCAAGAAAAAGCTACAGGAAGCACAGCCCCATGATGAACCTTGAAAGAATCAGACACTTCCTCAATGTAGGCATCTGGCGCATGGGCGACGACATGGGTTCACGTCCGCTACAGATGCTCCTCGACTGGACACGCAAGCTCTATCTGGCCGTGCGCTTCTTCTTCGAACGCGGCCATGCCGACTATGCCACCG
Organism: uncultured Prevotella sp.; assembly: GCA_946184025.1. Lineage (GTDB taxonomy): Bacteria > Bacteroidota > Bacteroidia > Bacteroidales > Bacteroidaceae > Prevotella. Next base: position 18,256 of record CAMHEA010000004.1, on the reverse strand, counting down.
CCCTGTCCTTCTCCTCCATGCTCGCCATCGTCCCCGTGGCAGCCATCGTCTTTGCCGTTGCCCGCGGATTCGGGCTCGACAGCTTCATAGAGCAGTGGTTCCGCGAGACATTGGAGGGACAACCACAGGTGGCCGAGACCATCATCAACTTTGCCAAGTCCTACATCGCCAACACACGCAACGGCATCTTCATCGGCATCGGACTGCTCTTCATGCTCTACTCCGTACTGTCCCTGATCTACAACGTCGAACACGTCTTTGACGAAATATGGCAGGTGAAGAACCAGCGGTCACCCCTCCGCGTCATCACCGACTACACGGCCCTGCTCTTCCTCGTCCCCATCGGCATCATTATTATCTCCGGCGTCAACATCTTCATCTATTCCGTCGTAGATCAGTTGCAAGCCTTCACCGTGTTGGGGCCGCTGGCCAAGGCTCTCATCAAGCTCTTCCCCTTTGCAATGATGTCAGCCATCTTCACAGGACTCTACATCTTCATGCCCAACACGCGCGTCCGCCCATCTAAAGCTATCATTCCCGGCATTGTGGCGGGCGTAGCCACCATGCTGTTCCAGTTTCTCTACATCCGCTTCCAAATCTACTTGACCAGCTACAACGCCATCTACGGATCCTTTGCAGCCCTCCCGCTGTTCATGCTGTGGATGATGATTTCGTGGTATATCGTACTCTTCTGCGCTGAGCTGTGCTACATGAACCAGAACGCAGACTACTACGCCTATCTGGTAAAGACCGAAGACATGAGCCATGATATCCAGCAGACCATGTGCCTGACCCTGTTGGCAGCCATCACCCGGCGTTTTGCCGATGCCAAACCGCCCTACACAGCCCTCCAACTCAAGGAAATCACCGGCATCCCCATCCGAATCACCGCCGACCTGCTCTACCGCCTGCGCCGCATCAACCTCATCAACGAACATTATGATGCCGAAAGCGGTGACGAACCGACCTATCAGCCCGCGCAAGACATTGCCAACATCACCGTCGGAAGCGTCATTGAGCGATTAGATGCCTACCCTGTCCTCCACCAGCACCTGGATTTGCATCCAGAAGAACTGCTGTCAGAAGACATGCTGGCAACTCTCTCTGCACAACGCCGGCACTATTTGCACCAGCTCCAAGATATTCCCGTCAGTCAACTTTTCCAGGGTTAGGAACGAACTTTATACACCTAACCCAAAAACTCCTGATACTACACCCGTATCTCCCCACTACCGAAACAGCGATGGTGCTCCGCATCATAGACCACGCAGAACTGTCCGGGAGCCACACCATGTATAGGCGCATCGGCATGGAGCACGAAACAACCATCTGCCAGAGCCTCCACCGTGGCCGGCAGATAGTCCGCCGTATGCCGGATCTTAAACGTCACGCGCTGCGGAAGCTCCGGCAGCGTGAGAAAGTGAAAGTCCTCCACCCGGAACTCCTGCCGATAAGCCGTAGCAGGATCATATCCGTGAGCCACATAGAGAATGTTCTTCTCCACATCCTTACGGACGACGAACCACGGACCGCCCCCAAAACCAAGCCCCTTGCGCTGTCCGATGGTATGGAACCAAAGGCCGCGATGCCGCCCGATAAGCCTGCCCGTAGCCAGTTCCACCACATCCCCCGGCTGTTCACCCAAATACCGGCGGATATAATCATTATAGTTGATCTTTCCCAGAAAGCAAATGCCCTGCGAATCCTTACGGCGCGCATTTACCAGATGCTCCCGCTCCGCAATCTCCCGCACCTCCTCTTTCATATAATGTCCTATCGGAAACAGAGCCTTTCTCAGTTGCCAGTCCTCGATCTGAGCCAGAAAATCCGTCTGGTCCTTCACAGGGTCAGGACTCGTCGTGAGCCATTTGTACCCGTCAATCCATTCCGTCTGCGCATAGTGCCCCGTAGCGATGAGGTCATAGTCGTGTCCCCGCTTCTCATGGAAAGCACCAAACTTGATGAGCCGGTTGCACATCACATCAGGATTAGGCGTGAAACCCGCCTTCACCTTATCCATTGTATAGCGCGTGACACGCTCCCAATAGTCGCGATGACAGTCCACCACCTCCAGCTTGCAGCCATAGCGGCGAGCCACAGCCGTCGCCATCTCCAAGTCTTCCTCACTCGAACAGTCCCATTCCTCTTCCTCCTCGGGCCCGATCTTGATGTAGAAGCAGTCGGGATGCAGCCCCTGCCGAGCCAGTTCATACACAACCACCGAGCTGTCTACACCGCCCGACAGCAGCACCGCAATGCGTTTGTCCTTGATTTCATCCATGTTCATGCCTGCAAAGGTAATAGAACGTTTTCAAATAACAGCCGTTTTCCTTTCGAAAAAAGTTTTTTTGAGGAAAAACGCGCTTCAGGGGGCAGCAGTCCAGGTCCCAATTCCTATCCGACAAGACTTCCTTCAGCAGCCATTCAGCCCCATTCGTCTCCCAACGATCCTCCACTCATCCTCCCACTAAGCCTCAGCCGTTCTCCAAGTAAGCCTCGGTCACGACAATTTTTAAATTATTAATTCTCAAAAAATAAATTAAAAATTCTCAATTTTTAAATTAAAAATTCTCCCGACCAAAGCCCTTTTCACAAACAACTGATTCTCAGCGAGTTACAAGGTTCATCTCGGAGGCTTTTCAAGTAAAGCCCCATGCCCATCCGAACATGCGAGACGAGCCACCTTCTCATGCAGCGAGAAGATGGCATGACGACCTTAAAAAAACAACGAAAGCGGCACGACTTTTTGTAAGTCGTGCCGCTTTCGTTGTAAAAGGCTGCATGCCTGTGCTTCAGCATGTACCTTGCCAGTCGCCACAGAACCTCCTGCCACCCGTGCTAATAGGCCTCCCGATACTTGTTTTCATCCTTGTCGTCGAGCATGGAGAGGTAGGACTGATAGCGACTCTGCGCAATATAATGCTCCTCGAGGGCTTTCAGCACGGCACATCCAGGCTCATGGGTATGCGTGCAGTTGCTGAAACGACAGTCTTTGGAGAAATGGAATATCTCCTTGAAGTAACTGGTGAGTTCCTCACGTTCCATATCGAAGGTGCCAAATCCCTTGATGCCCGGTGTATCGATGATATAGGAACACGCCGCTGCAGCCCCATCAGCCGCGTCTCCGGCTCCAAGGGGAATCATTTCGCTGAAGGTGGTGGTGTGCATGCCCGTGTCGTGGGCATCGGAAATCTCTGAAGTGCGCAGGTTCTGACCGGGTATCAGCTTGTTGATGAGCGTAGACTTACCCACGCCGCTGTTTCCGCTGAGAGCCGTTATCTTCCCTTGGAGCAGGCCGTGAAGCTGTTCCATGCCTTCTCCCGTCTGTGCCGAAACCGAAATGCAATGATAGCCAACGTTCTCGTAGAGATCCATCACCAGCTGTTGATAGTGCAGCTCCTCGTCGCTGAGCAGGTCACGTTTGTTGAAAACCAGCACGACGGGAATGCGATAGGCTTCGGCCGAGGCCAGGAAGCGGTCGATGAAGACAAGGGATGTTTCAGGATGGTTGATGGTAACAATGAGAAAGGCCTGGTCAACGTTGGCAGCAATGATGTGGCTTTGCTTGGAAAGGTTCGATGACTTACGGATAATATAGTTCCGGCGATCTTCAATAGCGGTGATGAACGCCGTTCCCTCCTGATTGGGAAGAATCTCTACGCGGTCGCCTACAGCCACGGGATTGGTGCTCCGGATGCCTTTCAACCGGAAATTGCCTTTCATCTTACAAGCCACGAGCGCACCGTCGTCTGTCTTCACGGTGTACCAGCTGCCGGTATTCTTTACGACGAGTCCCTTCATCTGTCTGGAATGGTCATGTGCAAGACACGAAGAGCATGTAGCGAACAAGGATTCGTGGTGCTCCTCGCGCCACGAATCCCCACATGCTACATGCTTTCTGTTATTATACGGTCATAATTTCCTTATTCTTGGCAGTCAGGAGGTCGTCCAGCTTCTTGATAAACTTGTCGTGAAGCTTCTGCAAATCCAGCTCAGCATCCTTCTCATTGTCCTCGCTGAGTCCGTCCTTGATGGCCTTCTTGAGCTTTTCCTTGATGTCACCGCGTACGTTGCGCACTTCCACCTTGGCCTTTTCGCCGATTTTATTGCACTGTTTGGCCAGGTCGCGGCGGCGTTCCTCGGTCGGTTGGGGAATGTTCAGACGAATCACCTCGCCGTTGTTTTCCGGCGTAATGCCCACATCGCTGTCCATAATGGCTTTCTCAATATCGCGGATGGCCTTGCGGTCCCATGGTTTGATGGCGATGGTACGCGGATCGGGCACCGACACATTGGCTACTTGGTTCAGGGGAACCATTGACCCATAGGAACTGACACGCACACCGTCAAGAATGGCAACGTTGGCGCGACCTGCACGGATTCGGGCCAATTGTTCTTCAAGGAACATGGCAGCCATTTCCATGCGTTCTTCGGCCTCTTGTAATGTTTGCTTTACGTCTATCATAATCTTTGGTAATGAGTTTGTATGTGCACAAAATTAGTAATAATATTCCGTATGCACAACTGTTTCCCCTATTTTTTTCACTTTACGACCACCTTTCTGCCTTTATAGAGATACACACCTTTGGGTAGCAAGAGGCGGGTGGACTCGAAATCGACACTGTTGGCCACACGCTGGCCGGACAGGGTATAGATGCCGTCGTCGCTATTCGGCCTGTCTGCGACGACCGGAGCAATGCCGTCGGGATCGGAATCGGGTTCAGGGGCTGGTTCAACATAGCCCGACGCATCGGCGCGGCTCTTGAATTCGCGCTCCAGATAGGCCAGATGCTCACGGATGAAGTCTTTCAGGTCCTTGATATATCCTTCATAGTCGTTGTGCAGGAAGTCGCCTTCCCACTCCATGCTTTTCTGATTGATGGGCCAGATGGCGTAGTTCTTCTTCTGTGAGGGTCCGATGACTTCGGCCAGGCTGTCCACATGGTGCAGCAGATAGTCTTTCAAGCCGTCGTCGAGCAACTTCCGGTAGCGTTTATTGACCTGATAGGCAAACCACGGGTCTTTCCAGAGGCGGTTCATGGTATCTTCGAAGTCACGGATATGGCCGTCGGTGAGCAGCTTGTACTTGAAATACACATCATGGGTCTCCCCCCACGCCAGGTCTTTGTCCCATAGCGGTCCTACATGCAGTTTGTCGTTCTGGGCTTCCTTGTAGCCGTAGATGCTGTACAGGCCGTCGATGTCGCCCGTAATCTCCAAGGCCACATACCAGTTGATGAGCGATTTCTCGTCGACATAGGCGCGGTAGCCCAGCTGGGGATCATCGAACAAGGAGGAGAAGACGACGTTCTCCAACGTATTCACCCAGTTTTCAATTTCCCACCGTACGCTTTCTGAGTAGTTTTCGTCCTGCGGATTCTTGATGTTCACATAATACCCGCGTTGCGAAGTATGGAAGTAAGGATCCTCCTTGGCATTCTCGTTGGCCAGTTCGAGGAACCATCCCGTAGTCTCGTCCACATCGACGCGTTTCTTCTTTACCTGCACATGGTCGGAAATCTGATAGGTGCCGCGGTAACGGTTGTTCAGATAGAGATCCACAAACCGTGCCGCAGGACAGAAGTCCATTCCGACGAAGCGTCCGAGGTCGTAGGTCAGCGCATTGTGTATCATGCTTTTGTCGGCGTGGTTGGCCAGCAGCGTCCAGTTCTTGGCATTGGCGAAGTTCTCGCCAAGGAAGCGTTGCTTTTCGGCAAACTTGATCCGATAGGGTTTCTTCTCACCGTTCCACCACGTCGAATTACCTCTTCCGCGGATTTGCATATCCTTATAGGTCGTCAGTTCGTCACCGTCGCGATAGACGAGGGTCGCCTTCACATAATTCTCCTTGTCCCAGATGTCCTGACCGTTAGCCGTCTGAATGTAGATGGTGGGCAGATTGGTCAACTGGGGATAACTCTGCGCCTGCATCCGCATGCATGCCACCGTCAGCAGAAGCACCATGAGCATGTTGATTCTTTTCATTGTCAATAATGATTTATAGCTTTCCGTTATTTATTCATGCCGTGCAAAGGTACTGATTTTCATGGGAACAGACAAGAAAAAACAACGTTTTCTTTTGTCGTTTGAAAGGATATTCGTATCTTTGCACATAGAAACATAAATCAGAATACTATGCGCAAACTACTTATTGTAATGGCCCTGACAGCTGCAACGGCAGCGATGGCCGAAGACTACACTGATATGGTCGTGGTAGGAAAGGGTGAAACGAAGATTGCCCTCGACGATTTCAATGCCATTCGCTTTGCCGGTGGACAGATGGTGGTGGTCAATGAAGAAGAGACCATGGCCACCTTCGACCTGAGCGATCTCAGCCGACTCTACTTCCTGCCTGAAGGAGCTACGCCCGTGGAGCTGACTACGACCACCGCCGGAACCGCCTCAGCCGAGTTCTTCAACCTGCAAGGAGTCCGCATGGGCCGTTTCTCGTCCTTGCCAGCAGGCATCTACCTGATGAAGAACGGCTCCAGCGTGAGTAAGATCCTCAAAAGGTGAAACCTGAAAGCGGAACATCCATACGAAAAAAACGCCCGCTCCGATTCGTCGGAACAGGCGTTGTTCGCGTAATATAGGCTCTGTTACAATGCAACAAAGGCTATATTACTGTCCAATACAGGCCATATTAAAACATCATATAGGCCATATAAGAACTTGACCCAACAGTCCTGACATGAAAAAACAAAGAGATACGAATCCACAAAAGCGATGCACCCTGAGGTGCTCCCATGAAAAATGCGACAAGACTGCTTAACGCCACGGCTGCTGTAATATTGAAGAAAATTTGTATCTTTGCACCAGTAATGAAGATTGATTTATATATCAACGAAGCAAATGACTACGCACACGATATCGGCGCGCCTGTCTACCATCCCCACGTCTCGGTGATACACTACGACGAGGTGGGCGAGATACGCCATACGATGAACAGAATAGGCTGCTACGGCATTTTCTTGCAGGAGGAGTTCCCCGAAGGACTGACCTATGGCATTGGCACCTATCATGAAGGAGAAGGTTCGCTGATGGCTTATTCGCCAGGGCAGATAGGCGGAAAACAGGATGACGGCACGCGCCGGCTATATCACGGCTGGGTGTTGCTTTTTGACAACGAATTTATCCAAGGGTCGGCTATAGAACAGAAAATCGACGGCTATCAATTCTTTTCCTACCATTCCAATGAAGCACTCATCTTAACTCCTGAGGAAAAGAATATGCTAGCCCAACTAATGACAAACCTGCGCCAAGAGTTAGAAACGCAAGCTCATTCTTTTGGACATAATGACATTATAAAGGACTTCATTCTTTTAATCCTCGACTATTGTAACCGCTTCTATTTCCGCCAGTTCAAAGAGATGACAACTGAAGGCAGCGACATCCTCAGCCGATTCCAGCAAGTGCTGACCGATTATTATTCGCGCGGTATGCAAAAGGCGAATGGATTGCCAAGCGTAAAGTATTGTGCCAGCGAATTATGCCTTTCACCAAGTTACTTTGGAGACATCATAAGAAATGTCCTTGGCGAAAGTCCGAAGGACTATATACGCGACTTCGTCATTATGCGTGCCAAGAACCTGATACTTGGTGGCAAGCCCATCGCACAGGCAGCCGACGAGCTGGGATTTGAATACCCCCAACATTTCAGCCGTATGTTTAAAAGTGCAACAGGTCAGACTCCAAGAAAATTCCTCGACGAGCAGCGCAAAAAATGAATTTTCCTCATTTTGGGTAGTTTTATCCGCAATCTGTCTACACTGGTTACGGACTTTCCATCGTACCTTTGCACCATATTTAAATGAAATAGCACTGGATATGAAGAAAACTGCATTCATTCATCGGCTTTTAACAATAGCTGTGCCCCTGCTTGCCATGTCATGTAGCAGTGACGAGATTCAGGCACAGACACAAAACAATGAGACTATGATTCAGAAGATGTATATCACGATAGATGACAGGACGGAGTCGGTGACTCTTGTCGACAACAATGCGACACAGACACTTATAGCAAAGCTTCAGCAGGCTCCCGTTACAGTAACACTCAATTCGAGTGGTGGTTTTGAAATTTGGGGGGCTCTGGGATTCTCTCTGCCGACAGACAACGAACAGATTGAAGCCCGACCTGGAGATATCGTCCTCTACAGTGGCAGCAACATTTGTATCTTCTACGGTACGAACTCATGGAGCTACACACGTTTGGGCAAGATTGAAAATCTGTCGGTAAACGAACTGAAAACATTTCTCAAAGCAGGGGAAAACAATGTCAGTGTAACCTTGTCAACTAACAGCCCTACAGGCATCAACAACGTCCGTACCGGCAAAAATCCTTCAAGTGCCTACACCCCGCAAGGAACCCTGGCACAGGCAGGTCAGAAAGGAATTATCATTGAGAACGGACAGAAAAGAATAAGATGAAGAACGTATTATTTGTGGCAATGCTCGTAGCCGGAGTGTTGACGGCTTGCGCAGAAAGTAAGCAAACTAAAATAGAAGAGAAGAGTATGCAAAAGTTAGAATTAACGCAAGAGTGGGACAAGGTATTCCCGCTAAGCAACAAAGTAAGCCACCGTAAGGTGACGTTTGAAACACAATACGGGTTGACGCTCGCGGCCGACCTCTACACACCTAAAGAGGCCAAAGGCAAGCTGGCAGCCATCGCCGTGAGCGGTCCCTTTGGAGCCACCAAGGAACAATCGAGCGGTCTCTATGCCATGAAGATGGCTGAACGCGGTTTCATGGCCTTGGCCTTCGACCCCTCCTACACCGGCGAAAGTAGCGGTGAACCTCGTCGCACGGCATCACCCGACATCAATACTGAGGATTTCATGGCCGCTGTTGACTTCCTCGCAAAACAGGAAAATGTAGATGCAGAACGAATCGGCATCATCGGCATTTGCGGATGGGGCGGCATTGCCCTCAATGCTACCGCTGCCGACCCTCGCATCAAGGCTACGGTAGTCAGTACGATGTACGACATGACCCGCGTCAGCGGCAATGGCTATTTCGATGTCAACGACAATGAGCCCGACCGCCATGCTGCCCGTGAGACAATGGCCAAGCAGCGACTCGCCGACCCGACGGCAATGGCGGGCGGAGTGGTGAATCCGTTACCTGCCGATGCACCTCAGTTCGTGAAGGATTACTACGACTACTACATCACTGAGCGCGGCTACCACAAGCGTAGCGGCAACTCAAACGATGGCTGGCGCGCCATCGGCACTCAGGCCTACGCCAACGCCCGCTTCCTCTACTACATCAATGAGATCCGTTCTGCCGTCCTCATCATGCACGGCGAAAAGGCTCACTCACGCTATTTCGGTGAAGCTGCCTATCAATATATGGTGGAAGGTAAAGCTGAGGGATATAGCGTTGTAGGCAAGCCCAATCCCAATCCAGAGAACAAAGAATTGCTCATCATCCCCGGAGCCACCCATTGCGACCTCTATGACGGTGGATATACCGAATTGACAGGTAAGGGCGAACCAAAGAACCTCATTCCATGGGATAAGTTAGAAGCCTTTTTCAAGGAAAATCTAAAATAAAAGCGTTGATTCTTCCTCCGCGAGCCAAGAAAAAGAGGGTTATGCCTGCGTTTTTTCCTGAGCCGCCTGACGTGACAATTCGGCCTCCACGAGATTCGTCAGTTCTACAAATTGACGGATGGAGAGCTGCTCCGGCCGTTTTGTCATCATCTCCTGCTCATAGAAACTGGGTGCAGGCTGTCCCTGCTGGAACAGCTGCCGGAGCGACACGCGAAGCATCTTGCGACGTTGATTGAACACGGTCTTCACCAGCCTGCGGAACAAAGGCCAGTCACACCCCAAGTCTTGCACGCCATTGCGCGTCATGCGGATGACAGCCGACTTCACCTTGGGCGGCGGATTGAACACCGTTTCATCAACCGTGAACAAATATTCCACATCATACCATGCCTGCATGAGCACGGAAAGGATGCCATACTGCTTGTTGCCGGGCTCGGCGGCCATGCGCAGAGCCACCTCCCGCTGGATCATTCCCGTACAACAGGGTATCAGTTCCTTGTTATCAAGCATCTTGAAAAAGATCTGCGAGGAGATGTCATAAGGATAGTTGCCCGTCAGGACAAACTTCCGACCATCGAAAATACGATCCAAGTCCATGCGGAGGAAGTCCTCCCCAATGATGTTGTCGCGCAGCTGGGGAAAGGCTTCGTTCAGATATTGTACGCTCTCACGGTCAATCTCTACGGCTTTCACCTCCCGCGGCTTGGTGACGAGGTACTGCGTAAGCACCCCCATGCCCGGTCCGATTTCCAATACGGGAATGTCAGGGCACGCATCCACCGTGTCGGCAATGCGGCGGGCTACTCCCAGGTCGGTCAGGAAATGCTGTCCCAGATTTTTCTTCGGCTTTACTTGTCTCATGCGCTTTCTTCTTTTTCCGACCACAAAGATACGATGATTCGGTAAGATAACAAAGCAATTTTGGAAGATTAACGCAGCTTGCATGGAAAATAAGGACACGACAAGAATAATGGGAAAAAACAAAAACAGATACGCGGATTTTACACTTCTCTCTTCATTAAAATTCATTGTAAAATGGCAATTCATTCTTGAACTTAGCCCTGTTTTTCCGAAAAATATGGCACAAAACAATGATTGAAACATCTATTTTCAACAAATATGCTTACCTTTGTATCCGGATTTTGTGCACGAATAGACAGGATATGGGGCAGCAGAACAGGCATATATAATCACATAATGACAACCATCTTTTGGATGATGGTTGGATATTCCAAGAACCTCAGCGAGAAGGTGGCGGATGGTGATAAAAGACCTGAATCTCACTTTCAATCTTCTTTCACAAAGATCTTTTGGCACAATAAAGAGCAATATGAATCTGAAAGAGCAGTACCGACGCTTCAGGGATTGGCAAGAGAATCCTTTTGACTATACAAACCACAGTAAGCACACCACCCGATGTGCCAACTGCGGCACAGAGTTCAATGACAACTTCTGCCCCCGCTGCGGCCAACAAGCCGGAGTAGGGGCTATCGGCTGGCAAACGGTGAGGCAGGGCATCCTGATCCTTTGGGGAATGGACTCCCGCTCACTGAGTTTTTCGCTGGTTCAGCTGATACTGCGACCAGGCTACATGATCCGCGACTATATCCGCGGCAAACGTCAGGTTTCGTTTCCGCCAGTGAAAATGCTGTTCATCGTGGCCATTGCCAACGTATTGGCCATCCGGCTACACCATATACTCTACGGCTGGCCATCAGAGCGTGCTGAAGCAGAGGTCTTTATGGGCCAGTTAGCCTTTATGAACCCATTAGTGACATGGATGGAAGCGAACACGGCTTGGAGTACGCTGCTCTTTATGGCCTTCTTTATCCTCCCTACTTGGCTTTTCTTCCGGCACGCACCGCGCTCCCCCCGGCATAACTTACCCGAAGGATTCTATCTTCAAGTGTTTATGGCAACTCTCACCCTACTGATAGACACGATTGCCCAACTGACAACCGTGTGGCTTAACATCTTGTTCCCCGTCTGTTACGTCTTGACCTACAGACAACTCTTTGGTTACGGATGGTTTGGCACGCTTTGGCGACTTGCCACTTGCCTGGTCGTCGGATTCGGTCTGATATTCCTCGCTTTTACTATCGCCGTAGTCTGGTTTAACACAGAGAAGTTTTTCGGTTGATTGCATCTTAGAAAATGAAAACAGAAATACAAAAGAACATGAAATCAGTTTGGATACTTGCCGCCATTCTTACCGTCTGCGGCATGACCTCATTTGCAGCATGCACGACAAATGATGATGATCCGTCAGAAAACCAGCCTACCATTGAGCGCATTGTTGTGCATGGCAAATTGCAGGTAGGAACCACGGGCGACTACCGACCGCTTTCCTACAAAGAAAGCAATGGTGACTATTGGGGATTTGGTATTGAAATGGCAGAGAAGATAGCAGAGCAAATGGGTGTAGCTGTCGAGTTTGTGCAGACCTCATGGCCCACGCTGACTACCGACGTGCTGACGGAACCGCAGACCTTCGACTTTGCCATCGGCGGCATCACCATCACGGATACCCGCAAGGAAACCATGCTAATGAGCGACGGCTATCTGGTCAATGGCAAGACAATTCTTTGTCGCGCAAACGAGAAAGACCGCTACCAGTCGCTGACAGATATAGACAAGCCAGAAGTGCGCGTGATGGTAAATCCTGGCGGACTGAATGAGAAATTTGCCAATGAGAACCTGCCCCATGCCACCATCATCGTCTGGCAGAAGAACGAGGAAATCCCCTCGCAAGTGGCCGAAGGCAATGCCGACGTAATGATAACCGAGATTACCGAAGCCCCATGGTATGTACAGAACAACCCGAACCTTGCAGCCCCGTTGTTAGATGCCCCCTTCACACACGGAGAAATCGGCATACTGATGCGCAAGGGGCAGGATGATCTCCTCGCCCTTGTCAATGCCATCATTGCCCAGATGAAGACAGACGGTTCGCTTCGACGACTCCATGAGAAATACGGACTTGTGTATGGCTATAAATAGAAATGCTCGGCAAAGAGCAAATCAAAAACAGGAAGGGGAAGTTTTTTTGAATAATAGCAAGGATATGCAAAAAAACAAAAAACTACCAGCCGGCACCATCATACTCTAAACTTTTTTACTACCTTTGCAGAGCATATGGAAACGAAACGCATCTGCAACCAAATAGCCAAGATAGCCCTGCCGATGATTCTCGGCAGTGCCATCCTCTATTGGATGTACCGCGATTTCGACTTTGGGAGCATCCGTCAGGTCCTGATGCACCAGATGAATTGGACGTGGATGCTGCTGTCGTTCCCCTTCGGTATCCTGGCACAGATGTTCAGGGGATGGCGGTGGAAGCAAACACTCGAACCCATCGGTGAAAAGCCTCGCACATCAACCAGCATCAACGCCGTGTTCCTATCCTACGCCGTCAGTCTCATCATCCCTCGCGTGGGAGAAGTGGCACGATGCGGCGTATTGAAACGCTACGACGGCATTTCGTTTCCCAAGGCACTGGGCACCGTCGTGACCGAACGTGCCGTCGACACGCTGCTGATGCTGCTCATCACGGCCGTCGCCTTTGTCATGCAGGTACGCGTTTTCAACACCTTTTTCTCACAGACAGGCACTCGTTTCAATGACATCCTGCACGGATTCACCACCGCCGGATGGCTGGTCACAGCCGTCTGCGCTGTCTCCGTCGGCATCTTGGCGTGGCTGGTGGTGCGGAAGCTGGCTATATATAATAAGGTGAAGGAAACCATCAATGCCATTTGGCAAGGAGTGATGTCGCTGCGGAAGGTGAAAAACATCCCACGGTTTCTATTCTACTCTGTCGGCATTTGGGGCTGTTACTTCCTCCACTACTACCTGACGTTCTTCTGCTTTGACTTCACGGCCAACCTGGGATTCACCTGCGCCCTCGTCTCGTTCGTCGTAGGCAGCATAGCCGTCATCGTTCCCACACCCAACGGAGCCGGTCCGTGGCATTTTGCCGTCAAGACCATGCTCATCCTCTATGGCGTAGCCGACCATCAAGCCCTCTACTTCGTGCTCATCGTCCACACCATACAGACGCTCCTCGTCATCCTGCTGGGCATCTATGCGTGGGGAGCGTTGGCAGTGAGTTCCCGCCAAACGGGCATCAAGGATTATGGAGATCATTAATTTCAAAAACATCATCAATTACTAACCCAGTGAGCCTGAAATGAGATGCAACCGGAATAACGAACGTCACTCCCCTGCCCCTCACTCCTCGCTCCTCGAAAAACAAACAACTATGAGTGAAATCAAAAAACTACAGCCGACCTGCATCTGGAAAAACTTCGATGCACTGACACAAGTACCGCGTCCGAGCGGACATCTGGCCAAAGTACAGCAGTTCTTGCTTGACTTCGCCGCACAAGCTGGCGTGGAAGCCTTCAAGGATCCGGCCGGAAATATCGTCATGCGCAAACCTGCCACACCAGGAATGGAGAACCGCAAAGGTGTCATCCTGCAAGCACACATGGACATGGTGCCCCAGAAAACACCGGAATCAACACATAACTTCGAGACCGACCCCATCCAGCCATGGATTGACGGAGAATGGGTCAAGGCCAAAGGAACCACGCTCGGAGCCGACAACGGCATGGGCGTAGCTGCCATCATGGCCGTCATGGAATCGAAAGACATGCAGCACGGCCCCGTAGAGGCACTCATCACTGCCGACGAGGAAACAGGCATGTACGGAGCCAACGACCTTCCAGAAGGAGAACTGCACGGCGACATCCTGCTGAACCTGGACTCAGAGACTTGGGGCAAGTTTGTCATCGGGTCGGCAGGCGGCATCGACGTGACCGCAACGCTCGACTACAAGGAAGCAGAGACCGATCAAGAAGACGTAGCCGTCAGAGTGACGCTCAAAGGACTGCGCGGCGGCCACAGCGGACTGGAGATCCACGAAGGACGCGGCAACGCCAACAAGCTGATGGTACGTTTCGTTCGCGAAGCCGTAGAAGAATGTGAGGCTCGCCTGGCTTCATGGCATGGCGGAAACATGCGCAATGCCATCCCGTTCAAGGCCGAAGTGGTGCTGACACTGCCGAAAGAGAACGTGGAAGCACTCAAAGAACTCGTAGAAGACTGGAAAGCGGACTTCACCGACGAGTTCAAGACTATCGAAAGCGGCATCGAATTCTTTACCGAACCCACTGACACACCCGCAACGGAAGTGCCAGTAGAGATTCAAGACAACCTCATCAATGCCATCTACGCCTGCCACGACGGCGTGGTACGCATGATTCCCGTCTATCCCGATGTCGTCGAAACCTCCAGCAACCTTGCCATCATCGACATCGAAGCCGGAAAGGCCGTCATACAAATCCTTGCCCGCTCCAGCCGCGAGGACATGAAGGACTACATCGTGAAGACCTTGGAGAGCTGTTTCAACATGGCCGGCATGAAAGTGGAGACCGCCGGCAGCTACGGTGGATGGGACCCCAACCCCGACAGCGAAACCCTGCACCACCTGCTACGCGTCTACAAGGAGCAAAACGGCACGGACGGCACCGTGGAAGTAGACCACGCCGGCCTGGAGTGTTCCGTCATCCTTGGCAAGTATCCTCATCTCGACGTGGTTTCGCTCGGCCCCACGATGCGGTCGCCGCATACCACCACCGAGCGTTGCCTCATCGCCACCATCGAACCGTTCTGGAACCTGCTGCGTCAGGCTTTGGAGGAAATGCCCGAAAAGTAAAGACATACTGCACTGTGAAACGTTTTGTACACATACTCTTTTTAACCTTCGCCCTGGCAGCCACATGCTGGGGCGAGGATTTGAAGTGTGTGAAAGGCGAAGGGAGATTCCTTTGGTGCGAGCAACAAGAAGCACGCTTTTATCATTCGAATCGTGAGGAAGCAAAATGTGAAGAGAGCGCTTCCCACTCAGCAAGGCCCAAAGACAGACTGCATCATGAGGACTTGTCGGAACAGCCCCAGCCGCTGGCCATCCTGACCAACGGACAGGAAAACTACCGCCTCAACAGCTCACGTCCACAACGGCTTCTACCCTCATACGGTTCATCCAAAAGCCGAACTACCACCCAACTATCCAAACTCTCCAATCAAAAAACAACAAAAAGAAAACACTACGGCGGAAGGTTCTGCCTGTTGTCAGCTCCTTTCCAGACCGTCGTCTCATGCGCTTATTACATCTATGCGCTGAGACGCATCCTTCGTTAGCGTTTCTTTCTTTTCCCATCAGTCCTTTTTCTTCGCAGAGAAAGAGCTGCCAACTATTTTTATATTCAAGCAAGCTCAACCCGTTCCTCCCGCAGTATCATCGAGGAAGCGGTCTGGGTTTTGCATTCATTTATCAACAAGAAAGAAACAAAATAAACAATGGCAAATATCAAATCATTGCAGATGGCAAAAGAGCTGTCTGCCGACCAACGCATCAATATCAAACGAACATTCTTCGGTCTTTCAACAACCGCCGTGTACACACCCACCCAGAGTACGATGGATGCTTTCCGGCAAGACTACACCGCCGACGAAAGCAGCAGCTTGAAGCAGCTGCTGGCATGTCCCGATGGACAACTGGAGAACCTCATCGCCAACTACACGGGGCTTACCAAGGCCACCATGGGTCCCACCCGACTTGAAGCAGCCATTTCTCGCGACCACCAGTTTGCTGCGGTTCAGCTTCTCGGCTACTCCGACTTCGAGTATGTGCCCCTTACCGACGTACGGTTCTTCGAAGGTCATGATGCCGAACTCATCAGCTCACTTTTCTAAAGGAGGACCGATACCATGAGTTTACTGACCATTGCTATTGTAGCCGTCTTCCTGACAGGCTACGCATGCATTGCACTGGAAAGTCTGACCAAAGTCAACAAAGCCGCCGTGGCTTTGTTGATGCTGGTTGTCTGTTGGACACTTTTCATGCTGAATCCTTCTGAATATCTCACGGGCATAAGCGGAGAAAACCTCAGCATGGCCGTCAACGAAGTCATAGAGAAACACCTTGGCTCGACAGCCACCACACTGTTCTTCCTCATGGGAGCGATGACCATCGTGGAAATCGTTGACCAGAACGGCGGTTTCAACTTCGTACGCGACATGCTCCGCACCCAGAACAAGCGGTCGCTCCTATGGCGCATTGCCTTTCTGAGTTTTTTCCTCTCTGCCATACTTGACAACATGACAACCAGCATTGTCATGGTGATGATACTGCGCAAGCTCGTCAGTGAGAAAAGCGACCGCATCGTCTACGCCTCTTTGGTCATCATCGCTGCCAACTCTGGCGGAGCCTTCTCTCCCATTGGCGACGTTACGACCATCATGCTATGGAACATGAGCCTCATCACGGCCGCAGGAGTCATCAAGGAACTCTTCTTGCCGTCGCTTCTGTCCATGTGTGTGCCCGCCTTTCTCTTACAGTTCACCCTAAAAGGAAATCTGGCAGCCCCAAGCACATCAGAAAGCAGTGCCGGTAGTGACGATTTCACTTCCCTGCAACGCAAGGTCATCTTTGCACTCGGAGTCGGAGGTTTGATGTTCGTACCGGTATTCAAGAGCATCACCCATCTGCCACCCTATGTGGGCATCCTGCTTGTACTCTGTCTGCTATGGATTGTAACGGAACTGTTCTATGCACACCTCCCACGAAAGAAAGAACAAGGAGGTTTGCAAAAACGGGTGAGCAACCTGCTGAGCCGCATCGACATGGCCACCATCCTCTTTTTCCTTGGCATCCTCATGGCTGTGGCATGCCTGGAAGAAATAGGCGTGCTCACTACCATGGGACAATGGCTCAACACCGTCAGCGGCGGAAACCATTATCTCGTCACTGGAGCCATAGGCGTGTTGTCAAGCATCGTCGACAACGTTCCCCTTGTAGCCGGATGCATGGGCATGTATCCCTTAACACCCACGGGCGACATGGCCGTCGACGGCATCTTCTGGCAGTTGCTGGCCTACTGCGCAGGCGTTGGAGGCTCGCTGCTCATCATAGGCAGTGCAGCCGGCGTGGTTGTTATGGGTCTGGAAAAAATCAGCTTTGGCTGGTACATGCGCCACATCACCCCCATAGCCTTTGCCGGTTACCTTGCCGGCATGATCAGCTACTGGATGCTGCGCTCCTTTGTTTTCTAATCACAATCCCCGACGGGGATAATCACCCTTTATACACCAGCCGCCCTTCACGCCGGAAACGACGTCTGAAAGGCGGCTGGGACCTTCTTTGCAACCCACTGAAAATCAGCGAGTTGGCAAAGGAGGCTCAGCGTGTTGAATTTTTAATTTATTTTTTGAGAATTTTTAATTTATTTTTTCTCAATTAATAAATTAAAAATTGTTGCGACTAAGCCTCACCTTGAAAAACAGTGAGCTTCGTTCGGTAAACGACAGTATTCTTTTTGCAAAAACAGCCACACTTATTACACATTCAGTCCCTCATTACAAAGAAGCTGAACTATTTAGGGTACGCCCCCGACAAACCTTTGATACAAGTCAGAGGAAACAGAAAAAGCCAAAGTCACATACAGACAGAATCTTATACAGGAATCAAAAAGACAACCGATCGGGCAACTCAGGGGAATAGAATCTGACGTTTTATCTTCATTCTACCCTCACTTATCCTTTTTAAAAAAGCAAATCTAGAATAAAAACTCCCATGTGGAATCTATATTTTCGTTATACAAAACGAATCCAAATATCAGCTAAACGCCTGAAAATCA
>CAMHEA010000003.1 GCA_946184025.1 uncultured Prevotella sp. | reverse complement strand
TGGAGCCGCTGTGGTCGGGTTCCATGTGGTTGATGACGAGATATTCGATAGGCTTTGAGCCGATGACCTCACGGATGTTTTCAATAAACTGCGTGAAGAAGTCCACCTCCACGGTGTCGATGAGGGTCACATGCTCGTCATCGATGAGATAGGCGTTGTAAGAAACGCCATCGGGCAAAGGCCACAAGCCCTCAAAGAGGTTTTTGTTGCGGTCGTTCACACCCACATAGTAGATGTTGTCTGTGATTGTCTTCATATCTTTCTTTTTATGTGTATTGATTCATTTTTCACCCATTCCATCGGAATCTTTCCCAAAATGGGCACCGTCCTGCCGCAAGCTGTGGCCGAACGATTCCGACACATAGTTATAGATGTCTTTGCAACATTCGGCGGAGAAACGGCAGGCACAGCCTACAAGCGCATCCCACTGGTTTTCGCTGAGTCCGCGGACAAGGTCGGAACGGGTGACACCATACTTCATCAGCCCATAGATGAATCCGGCATTGAAGTTGTCGCCGGCTCCGACGGTACTCACCGTTGCCTGTTCTGCGACAGGATAGCTCTTGGCAAAGCCACCAGCACCACGCACCTCCACCGCACGGGAGCCTTGCGTATAGATGAAATGGCGGCAGAAGGAAGAGATTTCCGCGTCGTAGACGGCATCAGCCCCTTCCTTTTGAAAGAGCACGGCGAAGTCTTCATGGCTGCCGCGGACAAGGTCGGCATACTCCAGATTCTCCCTGAAACAGGGAACGAGCTTCTTGGCCTCATGGGCATGCGCCGCCCGGAAGTTCACATCATAATAGATGATGGCTCCGCAAGACCGAGCCGCATCAAGGAGTGCCTTCACCTGCATACGGATCACTGGATTGACAGCATAGTAGGAACCAAAAAGTACGATGTCATCGGCTCCGATGTCTGGGATAATCAAGTCGAGACGGTCGTGCGGATGATCCTTATAGAACACATACTCCGCATCATTCTGCTCGTTGAGGAACGCCAGAGAAATGGGCGACTTCGTATTCTGAAAGCGGCAGACACTACGGGTGTCGACTCCGTTCTTCTCCAGAAAGCCCACGATTTCGTCACCCACTCGGTCGTGCCCCACCTCACCGATGAACGTAACGGGCAGACCGGCACGCGCCATGGAAATCACGGCATTGTAGGTGGAGCCTCCCGGCAGTGCGCTGACAGGCTGTCCGTTTCTGAAGAGGATGTCAAGCACCGTTTCACCGATGCCGATTACTTTTCTCATACTTTCCTTTTTACGATGCAAAGATACGATTAAGCGCGTGAAAAGCCAAATTTATTTAAGCTTTTCCGAAGAGGAACGACCTTGAAAGAAAAGATTCATCACCTTCGTTTCTTTCGTTGTCTTTTTCAGTTGCCACATGAATCATTTCCCTACTCATCGCTGTTTCCAAGGCTGAAGTTTGCAAAAAGTCCGACGTTTAGGGTGCAGGATTTGGGGTTTTTACTATCTTTGCACCACAAATGAAATATAACACGACAACACTCGACAACGGACTGCGCATCATCCACCTCCCGTCAGACGCGCAGGTCGTCTACTGCGGCTATCAACTGGCCGCCGGCACGCGCCATGAGGAATGCGGCGAAGAGGGACTGGCCCACTTTGTTGAACACACCACGTTCAAGGGGACAAGCCGAAGAAACTCCATACAGATTATCAACGCCTTGGAAAACGTAGGCGGCGAACTCAATGCCTTCACCACCAAGGAACATACGGTATACTATGCAGCCCTGCTCCGCGACCACTTCAGTCGCGCCGCAGACCTACTGACCGACATCGTGTTCCACTCCACCTACCCCGAAGCTGAGGTAGAGAAAGAAAAAGAAGTCATCGTAGAAGAAATAGAAAGCTACAACGACTCACCGGCCGAACTGATATACGACGATTTCGAAAACAGGCTGTTCCGCCGGCACCCGTTGGGGCACAACATCCTGGGCACGGCCGCCCATGTGAGGTGCTTCCAAGCCGAGGATGCCAGACGTTTTGCCCGCAGACACTACAGACCGGACCATGCCGTGTTCTTCGTCTACGGCGATGTGGACTTCAAAAAGGTGGTACAAGCACTGAAGAAACACCATCGGAACGTCACTGTTCCGACGGAAGACACCACGGGAAAAAGCCCCACCGACAGGCTGCCGATACAAGTTGATCACGCAGAAGAACAGGTTGCTACCGACGAGCCACACACCATCATGATTGACAAAGGCACCCACCAGGCACACGTCATGCTGGGATGTCGTGCCTACGACATGCACCACCCTAACCGGACAGCCCTCTACTTGCTCAACAACATGCTCGGCGGACCGGGACTGAACGCCCTGCTCAGCCTCAGCCTGCGTGAGAAGCACGGACTGGTATATACCGTTGAGAGTACGATGGTGGCCTATTCCGACACCGGCATCTGGTCGGTCTACTTCGGATGCGACCGCACCGACGTGAAGAAATGCCTGCGACTGGTACGAAAAGAGCTCGACAAGCTGATAAAATCGCCCATTTCATCGAGAAAACTAAAGATTGCCAAACAGCAGATCAAGGGTCAGATTGGCGTAGCTACAGACCAACGGGAGAACTTTGCCATTGATTTCGGAAAAGCATTCCTACACGACGGCAAGGAAAAAGACGTGGAACAGCTCTACCGGCAAATTGACAACGTCACGGCAGAACAGCTCCAAGCCGTGGCCGCCGAGCTGTTTCCAGCCGACCACATGACCACACTCATCTACGAATAAAGCAATGCCGTTAAAACAATCTCCTTTTTCATTTCTTGTGGTTTGGGTTTGCTTTGTGTTCCTTTCTTATCTACAAAGATAGCATTTAAGCCGTAATCCATTGCCAAGAAACAAGAAAGCACACATCACCCATGAGGTTTTCCATGAGGAAAGAACCGCTTTCACCGCTCTTTCCGGCCTTACCCCAAAAGCAATATACCCTCTTTTACCTGGCAACATAGGGCATATTACCAAGTAAAAGAGGGTATATTGCATAGGAAGAAAGGCTTTATTACTTTTCCAAAGTACCTCCGTGGCAAAGAGAAAGGGCCACTGAGGAAGGGCCGGAGAAGCCCCATAGAGCCGTAATGTATTCTACCGCATGGCCCAGTAAGTACCCATGGACGTGGCCTGACGCACCTGGAAGAGGCCGGCAGCATCCTGTGTGACGGTCATCTCATGGTCATTGTCGAGATAAGCCTGGATGGTTCCGTCTTCATTGAACTTGAAGAGTTTCTTTTCCAGACCTTCCGTCATCATGGACCAGGAGTTCGTTTCCTTGTCATAGAGGAAATAGAAACGCTGTCCGTCGGGATTGGTCATCTCGTAACCGTCCTGCAAGGTCTTCACGGCATAGTCGAGTCCGTCGCTTCCCTTCACCGTTTTCGTCTTTCCAACGTTGTTGGCTACGGGGTTGTCACCCGTCCAGAATTCAATGGAATTAAGCACAAAGAAGTCGGCCACGCCACACACGGCATAGGCGGGTGAGAGTACCAGGAAGATCAACTCATTGAGAAACTTCGAGTCAGTGGCTGTCTTATTCCACTGGGCGAGTTTGTTGAACAAACCGAACGAGCCAACACAGGAGCTCGTGAGGATGGTTCCTGCCAAGAGGAGGACCATCGTTTTCATACCATTTCTTTTCATACTGAATCTTGTTTGCGTTTATAAAAAATCATGAATACTAGTCTTTTTTACCGAAAGGGAATCGCCTTTCCATGGCGACACAGGCGTTTAGAGGTAGAAGATGGCTTCGTTGCCCATGTTGAACAACAGGTCGAGGATGCTCAGGTTGGGCTGAAATCCATAACACTGTTGGTAGACCTGATAGTAAGCCTTGGGCTGGAAGTCTGCGTCAGCAACGGGTTTCTTCGGCCGAATGGCCTCACGGTAGTCGCCGCTGGCTATCTCCGAGGCCGTCCGATAGGTCTCCGTGAGTCGGATGTGCGGCTGGATGTCGAGCAGTTCGCACATCTTACGGGTGATGGCCAAATTGAAATCGAAGAGAAACTCCCACCGATTCTCGAAGAACGGACGCAAGTCGTCGACATAATAGTCAAAAAACGGGCTGTCTCCGTAGGCACTCTGCAAGGCATTCCAGTGTTCGGCACGCCACTTCCCATGGTTGGAGATGCGCAGGGAACGGATGGTCGAAGGTCGGGGGATGGAGGACGGGGGACTTAGTGGCTCCTTTTCGTGCTCCACGGGGATGGAGAGCGTCTGCAGACCGTTGGTCGTCGCTATGACGCAGCGGTTCCGGTAGGTCTGCTTCTGAAAGGTTTCGTGCTGCTCCAGCCAGGCGGTTTCGGACCGATACAGCTTCTGATACCACTGCACCGGTCCGAAATAGGTGGTGGAAAGGAGGCAATCACCCATCTTCCTACCTTACTTAATGTTGTCGACCCAATGGAACAGGCGGCTCCAACGAATGCCTTTAAGGCCGCGGCGGTCGGGATCGGACGACCACCAGATGAACAAGGGCTTGCCCACGATATGGTCTTCAGGAACGAATCCCCAATAGCGCGAGTCGGCGGAGTTGTGGCGGTTGTCGCCCTGCATCCAGTAGTAGTCCATCTTGAAGGTGTATTGGCTGGCTGGTGCACCGTTGATGTAGATCTTTCCGCCTTTCACCTCAAGCTTGTTGCCTTCGTAGACGCTGATGCAACGCTCATAGACAGGAAGGTTCTCCAACGTCAGCTTGATGCTCTGGCCTTTCTTGGGAATCCATACGGGTCCGTAGTTGTCGCGCGTCCATCCCGTGAAGCCGTTCAACGGGTAGATGGAGCCGCCGTAGAGGTCGCGGTCGGTGACGGGACGCAATGCCTTGACCACGCCACGGGCTTTCAGCTCCTTGGCAGCGGCCTTGGTGAGCGGCAGGTAACCGTCATACTGCTGCAAGACTTGGTTGTTGAGCACATAGCCTTGCTCCAGATCGTAGCCGTGGAGGCGCGACAGGCTCGAAATGTCCTCCTCGCTGATGCCCAGTTCCTTGCGGAGGTCGTCGTAGCGGGCTCCGAAGAACTCGGAGACGCTGATATTGTTGAGCTTGACGAAGTAGGTGTACTGCACGTTATCGGGTTCCTTGTTGGCCTTTCCGTCCAGATAGACGATTTTTTCCTTGATCTGCAAGGTCTGTCCGGGCAGTCCCACACAGCGTTTCACATAGTTTTCGCGGCGATCGACGGGCCTGGAGTCGATGACTCCG
The DNA here is from genome assembly GCA_946184025.1 of uncultured Prevotella sp. GTDB lineage: Bacteria > Bacteroidota > Bacteroidia > Bacteroidales > Bacteroidaceae > Prevotella. The sequence continues at coordinate 32,193 of CAMHEA010000003.1, read as the reverse complement.
AACTCCGCCTGATTTTTCACGATGTAGTTGCGACCCGTCTGATAGGCCTGTGCGAAGAAGGCACGTTGCTCCTCCGTGGACATATCGGCCAGACGGATGTTGGGATTCTGCTGCATCAGCAGGGCTTCTCCTGTCTCGTAGACCTGCCGGTAATAGTCCTGCGCCTGATAGCGAAGGTCGGTCACGATGGAATCTCCGGCCGGATAGTTGAACACGACGATATCGTTGAGCTCCACCTGTCCCAGTCCCTTGACGCGGCGATAGTCCCACTGCGGCCATTCGATGTATGACTTGCAGTTGAACAGGGGCATGGTGTGCTGTGTCAGGGGCACGGTGAGGGGTGTCTGCGGTATGCGCGGACCGTAGCTGACCTTCGACACGAAGAGGTAGTCGCCCGTTAGCAGCGACTTCTCCAGCGAGCTGGAAGGAATAACGTAGTTCTGGAAGAAGAACAGGTTGATGAAATAGACTGCCACGAGGGCAAAGACGATGGCATCAATCCACGACATGGCAAAACGGACGGGAGCCTCGGCATCCTTCCACCATTGCCATTTGATTTTCTTACTGATATAGGCATCGTAGATGAAAGGCACTACGATGATTCCCCACCAGCTTTTTACCCAGAAGAGGAAAGCCAGGAAGAGCAGCGTGACGATGATGAATTTAGCCCACTGCCGCTTCGGATTGAGTTTTGCTTTTTCCTTGTCTATCATTGCAGGGATAGTCTCTAAAAGTTAAACATGTCGGAAATCGTAAGCAGACCTTGGTGGGCTGCAGTGTATTCGGCGGCCAGGACAGCTCCGAGCGCAAACCCCTGACGCGAGTGTGCATCGTGGGTAATCGTGATCTGGTCGGCTTCCGAGTTGTAGGTGATGCTGTGGATGCCCGGCACTTCGCCCCGACGCACGCTGTCGATGGCCAGCTGGTTGTCGGCGGGTTGGTTCTCCGTGACCACGGTGCCGTCCGGCTGGGTCAGGCTGCCCACACACCACTCACGCTTGCGGTCCAGTTCGCTGACGATTTCTTCGGCCAAGGTGATGCCGGTGCCGCTCGGATGGTCGAGCTTATGGATGTGGTGAACCTCTTCCATACGTACGTCGTACTGCGGAAACTGGTTCATGATCTTGGCCAGATAGCGGTTGACGGCAGAGAAGATGGCCACACCGATGGAGAAGTTGGAAGCCCAGAAAAGTGTCTGCCCACCTTCGTTGCAGAGGCGGCGCACCTCGTCGCCGTGTTCCTTCATCCACCCCGTAGAGCCGCTGACCACCTTCACGTTCTTGGCAAAGGCCTTCAGGTAGTTGCCATAGGCCGCCGTGGGGTTGGTAAACTCAATGGCCACATCGGCAGAGGCAAAGGCTTCACTGTCGAAGTCGCCCTGGTTGTCGATGTCTATGATGCTGACGATGTCGTGGCCACGCTCAATGGCAATCTGTTCAATCATCTTTCCCATCTTGCCGTAGCCGATTAATGCTATTTTCATGTGCGATTTCTTTTTATATGCGGGGGCAAAGGTACGAAAAAAACAACGAACGGCACACGAAACATATATATAATAATGTGAAACTATCCAAAAAATACACCGCCAAACTGCCTTACCCGTTCGCCAAAAATGCCACACTCAGCAAACGAAAGTACCACGGCCGTTCTCCGAAAGTGCCACAGTCGCGACAATTTTTAATTTATTTTTTGAGAATTAATAATTTATTTTTTGAGAATTTTTAAATTAAAAATTCTCACGACCGAAACGCGCTTCGTAAATCACTGAGCCTCAACAGGTTAACAAGCAGCCTACAAACGGCTCTAAACAGGGTTTTCCAGCACATTTTTCCTACGAAAAAACGGCCATTCTCTTTGCATTGTCGCCGTGAATGCGTACCTTTGTACCTTATATATAATATATAGCAGAACAACAGAGAGAGGACGAATGCCATGGAACAACTGCTCCACTATGTATGGAAACACAAGCTGTTTCCGCTGAGCCAGCTTCAGACGACGGCGGGCGAACCCGTAGAGGTCATCGACACGGGTCTGCACAACCACCATGCCGGCCCCGACTTCTTCAACGCGAAGCTCCGCATCGGCGGAACGCTATGGATTGGCAACGTGGAAATCCATGAGCGGTCGAGCGACTGGTATCAGCATGGTCACCACCGAGACGCAGCCTACAACAATGTGATTCTGCATGTGACAGGAACGGACGACAGCGAGGTGGTGACTGAAAGCGGCAAGCAACTGCCGCAAATGCTGCTGGCGGTGCCCGAGACCGTTTCGAAGCACTACCGTGAGTTGCTGGCGGTGGACAACTATCCGCCTTGCTATCAGATTGTCCCCCATCTGTCTTCGCTGATGCTCCACGCATGGATGAATGCCTTGCAGACAGAACGGCTGGAACAAAAGACGGAGGCCATCAACAGCCGCGTGAGAGCCTGCAACGGCGACTGGGAGGCGGCCTACTTCGTGACACTGGCACGCAACTACGGCTTCGGCATCAACGGCGAAGCCTTCGAGACGTGGGCACGCAGTATTCCCCTGCATGCCGTCGACCACCACCGCGACGACCTTTTTCAGATAGAAGCCTTCTTCCTGGGCCAGGCCGGCCTGCTGGAACCGACAGCCGTGGCCCGGCAACACCGCGATGCCGCCGTGGCCGAGGGCTACCTGACACGTCTGCAAGCCGAATACCGCTTTCTGGCCAATAAGTTCAAGCTCCAGCCCATGGATGCCAGCCAGTGGCGCTTCCTCCGCCTGCGTCCGCAGAACTTCCCCCACATCCGCATTGCCCAACTGGCCAACCTCTACTTCAACCGCCAAGCCAGTCTCTCGGCACTCATCGACTGCACAACCGTGGAACAGGCACAGCACATCCTGCATACGAAGGCTACTCCTTACTGGCAGGATCACTATGCCTTCGGCTCTCCGAGCAGGCACAGCGAGAAACACCTGTCGGCCGCCTCGCTCCACTTGCTGATGATCAACACCTTCGTGCCCATGCTCTTCGCCTACGGCCGCTACAAAGGGGACGAACGGTTGTGCGACCGTGCCTTTGACTTTCTGGAACAACTGAAAGCCGAAGACAACAGCATCGTCAGGGAATGGCGGGGCGCGGGACTCCAAGTGAAGACCGCCGGAGACTCGCAGGCACTCGTACAGCTCAAACGCAACTACTGCGAACGCAAAGACTGCCTGCGCTGCCGCATCGGTTACGAGTATCTGGCATCGTCGTTCAAGAAACAACGGGGCAACGGCGGCATTCCACCTGCCATCGCCCTGCTGGCCGAAGAAGAACCATCATCATAGAAACTATGGATCAATATATCTTTGAAACAAAAATGGAGGTGCGCGACTATGAGTGCGACATCGAAGGAATCGTGAACAATGCCAACTACCTGCACTACATCGAGCACACGCGGCACCTCTTCCTGCGCAGCCTCGGCGTGTCGTTTGCCCGTCTGCACGAGCAAGGAACGGATGCCGTCGTGGCCCGCATGAACCTGCTCTACAAGACTCCGCTGCGGTGTGACGACGAATTTCTCTCTCGGCTGTGGCTCGAAAAGAAGGGCATCCGCTTCATCTTTCATCAGGACTTGTATCGCGCCGACGACGAACGGCTGGCTTTCCACGCCGACGTGGAGCTGGTATGCCTCGTCAACGGCCGTCTCGCCGACAGCCCGGACTACAACCAGGCCTTTCAGAAATACCTCCGGCAGTCCGAAGCGTAGCACACATATCGTAAAAACAGGAATTCATGGATACTTTAGAAACCTTCTACGCAGTTGCACTGACGCGTGTCAGCGGCATCAACCTGGCCAACCTGCTGCAACTCTATCGCCGACTGGGCTCTGCCACGGCCGTTATGGAACATCGGAACGACATCCGCGACGTGATGCCCGAAGCCTCGCCCTTGCTCGTATCGACTTTGAAAGACACGGAAGAGGCCATGAAACGCGCAGAAGAGGAACTGAAATATAATGCCGCCCACGGCATAGAAACCCTCTGCATGAGCAACCCACGCTATCCGCAACGGCTGTTACAGTGCGACGATGCGCCGCTTGTGGTCTATTACCGAGGCTGTGCCGACCTCAATCCGCGCCACGCCGTGTGCATGGTGGGAACCCGCCAGTGCACCACCTACGGCCAAGACCTTGTCCGACGCTTCTGCTCCGACCTGCAAAGACTGTGTCCCGACGTACTCATTATCAGCGGACTGGCCTATGGCATCGACATCACCGCTCACCGGCAGGCACTCGCCCACGGCTTCGACACGGTTGCCGTGCTGGCTCACGGACAGGACTCCCTCTATCCGTCGATGCACCGCGAAACCGCCGGCAAGATGGTTTCGCAGGGCGGATTGCTTACGGAATTCATGACGCAGACACGCCCCGACAAGCGCAATTTTGTACAGCGTAACCGCATCGTGGCCGGCATGAGCGATGCCTGCATCGTCGTTGAATCGGGTATCAAGGGCGGAAGCCTTATCACCGCAGGCATCTCGCGCAGCTACGACCGTGAGGTGTTCGCCTTTCCAGGTGCGGTGAACTGGCCACAGTCGGAAGGCTGCAACCAACTGATACGCAACAATGAGGCCGCCCTCATCACTTCGGCCGGCGATTTCGTCACCGCCATGGGATGGGACGACGACCTCCGCCTGTCCGATGCTCGTCAGAAAGGCATCGAGCGCAACCTCTTCCCCACCCTTTCGGCCGACGAACAGACTATAGCCGATGTCCTGCACAAGCACAACGACCTTCAGGTCAACATGCTTTCCGCCCAGTCAGGACTCCCCATCGCCCGTCTCACGGCCCTGCTCTTTGAGATGGAGATGAAAGGCATCGTCAAGACGTTGGCCGGAGGCGCATACCATCTGCTGGAATGACCCCAGCCGAAAGGTGAGGAAAAGATGATTTTTCAGCGTTTCAGGTTGCTTTCGCCTCGCAAATCCTTTGCAGAAACGCAGAAAAGCACTACTTTTGCACCGATGAAAATAGGAAAGACAGACTTTGGCGAGCATCCCTTGTTCCTCGCACCGATGGAAGACGTGACCGACATCGGGTTCCGACGGCTGTGCAAACGCTTCGGCGCAGCCATGGTCTACACGGAGTTCGTGTCGGCCGAAGCCTTGGTACGCGATGTAAAAAGCACCGTCGACAAGCTGACAATCAGCGACGACGAGCGGCCTGTGGGCATACAAATCTACGGACGCGACCTCGACGCGATGGTCGAAGCGGCTCGCATCGTGGAGCAAGCCGGCCCTGACGTGATCGACCTGAACTTCGGCTGTCCGGTGAAGAAGGTTGCCGGCAAGGGTGCCGGAGCCGGTATGCTGCGCAACCTGCCGCTGATGCTACAGATAACCAACGAAGTGGTGAAGGCCGTCCATACGCCCGTGACCGTGAAGACGCGCCTGGGCTGGGACTGCAACAACCTCATCATCACCACCTTGGCCGAACAGTTGCAAGACTGTGGCATTCAGGCATTGACCATCCACGGGCGTACCCGCTCGCAGATGTACACCGGTGAAGCCGACTGGACACTCATCGGCGAGGTGAAACGCAATCCGCGCATCCACATCCCCGTCATCGGCAACGGTGACATCAAGACACCCGACGACGTGCAGCGGGCTTTCAACGACTATGGCGTGGATGCCGTGATGGTGGGACGCGCCACCTTCGGAGCCCCGTGGATCTTCAGGGAACTGCAGCCCGTGGCCTGCGACGATGCCGGACAACCCCAGTATGCCCCCTCGCTGACCCTTGACGAGAAGATAGACGTGCTCGAAGAACTGCTGCGCATCAATGTAGAGCGCATCGACGAGCGTCGCGGCATCATCCACACACGTCGCCATCTGGCCTCAACGCCCGTATTCAAAGGCATCCCTGACTTCCGCCAGACGCGCATCGCCATGCTCCGTGCCGAGACTGTAGACGAACTGACCGCCATCCTCGAACAGTGCAGGGAACGGCTGAAGGCATGACATCCGCCACCAACTGTCCACTTCTGAGCATCTCCACCTCCATCCATAAAGCACCACCCCTGAAATCATGAACGAACAAGATTGCGTAGCCCTGCTGGAACAGCACGACATCAGACCCACGGCCAACCGAATCGTCGTGGTCAAAGCCTTGGCTGCTGCCCGTCGGCCACTCGCCCTGACCGAACTGGAGCAAAAAATACAGACTGTTGACAAATCAGGCATCTCCCGTGCACTCTCCCTCTTCCGCGAGCACCACCTCGTACATGTGCTGGAAGACAGCAGCTACACCGTGAGGTACGAACTCTGCCACAGCCACCACGCCGACGTAGACGACGACCAACATGTGCACTTCTACTGCGAACAGTGCCAACGCACCTTCTGCCTTGACGGAATCCCTGTGCCTGAGGTGCCGCTACCCGATGGATACCATGTCTACGGTGCCAATTACATCCTCAAGGGCATCTGTCCCGATTGCAGAAAACGCTGACACGCGTCCCCGACACCCCTCCGACAAACATGCAACCGAATTGCAAAAAGTCCATGGAAACGGCTTTTGCAATCCGGTTGCATGTTCTTTTTCCTACCTTTGCACCCAGAAACAACAGAAAAAGATAACATTATGGCACACGAACACCATCATCACCACCATCACACCCCGAAGATGACCTCGCTCAACGGCATCTTCATCCTTTCCATCACGCTGAACCTCCTGTTCGTAGGCGTGGAGGCAACCATCGGACTCCTCGAAGGGTCGCTGTCGCTGCTCTCCGATGCCGGCCACAACCTCAGCGACGTATTCTCGCTCGTGCTGGTACTGGTCGCCTTCCAACTGGCCAAGGTACATCCCAACGCCCACTACACCTACGGCTATAAGAAATCCACCGTACTCATCTCGCTCCTCAACGCCATCATCCTGCTGGTGGCCGTCGGAGCCATCATCATCGAAAGCATCCACAAGTTCCGCGAGCCCTCACCACTCAACGGAGTCGCCATCTCCTGGACGGCAGGTGTAGGCATCCTCATCAACGGAGCCACCGCCCTGCTGCTGATGAAGGGACAGAAAAACGACCTGAACGTGCGCGGAGCCTTCCTCCACATGGCCGCCGACACCCTCGTTTCCGTCGGCGTTGTCATCTCCGGCATCGTCATTGCACTGACCGGCTGGACCGTCATAGACCCCGTGGTGAGCCTCCTCATCGCCGCCGTCATCCTCGTCTCCACCTGGAACCTGCTCTCCGACAGCCTGCGCCTGTCGCTCGACGGCATGCCCGAAGGCCTCACCCTGGACCATGTGGAAGCGACGCTGAAGAACCATCCTCACGTCAGCGACGTACACCATATACACGTCTGGGCCATCAGTACGACCGACAACGCCCTCACGGCGCACATCGTCGTGAATCATCCCGACCATTTCGAGGAGGTGAAGCACGACCTGAAGCATCGGCTCAAAGACTTAGGCATCGCCCATGCCACGCTGGAAACGGAGCTGGAAGGCAGCCACTGCCACGACGCATGTTGCTGAGAGTGGGCAGATTTTTCCCTATTGCCTGTGGTCGGACATGCAGGTTCACTCCCTATCAGGAAGCACGCTTCCTCGAAAAGCAGGCAACTCACAAACCAAATTGGGATTGAAGACGCGCGTCCATAGATTCCTGAAAAAGTAAAAGAGCCTATATTGAAAAGTAATATAGGCTCTTTTATACGATAAAGCAGGGTATATTACCATGCAATATACCCTGTTTTACTTTTGATCCGAACTTTCACCGACTTCTGTCTATAACCGATACGACGCACCTACTCAATTCACGGCATCATCCCGCCACCTTGTCCTAAAGGCCTTCTTCCTTATCGCACACTGATGTCGAGTCGCTCTTCCAGCTGGCGTTGGGCATCTCTCACGGTCAGCAGAAGCGTGCCTGGCTGCTTGCCGGCTTGCAGGACAACGACGAGCCGTCCATGGAAGAGGCGCATCTGCGGCTGGGTGAAAGGCTCAAGCGACGTGGCATCGCCGTTGCATACACCGCGGAAGGAGCCCGCTCCCGACACTTCAAAGGTCAGTTCATCGTCGCAGTCAGGGCAAAGGGTGCCGCCGGCATCCTGCATGTCGATGGTTACGAACACAAGGTCGTCGCCGTTGGCCTGCAAGGCTCGCTTGTCGGGCTGAAGATTGAGATGGGCCGGACTGCCGGCGGTGCGCACGGTTTTCTCAGCCGCCTGTGTGCCGTCGGCGTTGTAGGCCACGACCCTGATTTCCCCAGGCTCATACGTCACATCATTCCAACGCAGGCGGTAGCGGTCGAGGAGTTCCTCGTTGCTGCCTTTGGCATCAGGGTTGCATATAATGACGTTGGCCGACGGGTGTTTCCACCGCCTGCCCTGACTCTTTCCGTTGACAAAGAGCTCCGCTTCGGGATAGTCGGTATAGACATAGACTGGGGTGACCTCTCCTTCCCGCCCCGGCCATGTCCAGTGGGGCAGGATGTGAAGGGTGTGGCTGTTCTTGTTCCACTGCGAACGATAGAGGTAGTAACGGTCCTTGGGCAGTCCGGCAAGGTCGCAGATGCCGAAATAGCTGCTGCGCGAAGGCCAGTACTCGTCATAGGGAGACGGTTCGCCGAGATAGTCAAAGCCAGTCCAGACAAACTGTCCAATGGTCCAAGGACGGTCGTCCTGCATCAGGAAATCGTCGTCAGGCAGATTGCTCCACGAACAATACTCAACATCGTAGCTGGAACACTGTCCGTCGGGATAGACTCCTTGGTTGGTGACTACGGCCGGGAACTTGTAGACCCCTCGGGAGCTGACCGTGGAAGCCGTCTCGGAACCCAAGAGGAATCCCTTGGGCAACTGGCGGATGTTGCTGTCGTACTTATGTACGCGGTAGTTGAATCCCGGCACGTCCATGACTTGTGCAAATCCGGACTTCAAGGCATCGTCGGGGCGGTCCATGCCCTGTGTCACCGGACGTGTGGGATCAAGGCGGTGAATGAGTTCCTGCAAGTGGGCGGCAATCTGAACACCCTCCTCGCTCCACTGCTCCGGAATCTCATTGCCAATGCTCCACATGACAATGGAAGGATGGTTGCGGTGGTTGAGCACGAGGTTGGTGATGTCCTTGTCGGCCCACTCGCTGAAGAAGCGTACGTAGCCGTTCTTGCACTTAGGATAAATCCACATGTCGAAACTCTCAGCCATAACCATCATGCCCATCGAGTCGCACACTTCCATCTGCCAGGTCGACGGCATGTTGTGAGCCGTACGGATGGCATCGCACCCCATCTCCTTGAGAATGCGTATCTGGCGGATGAGCGCACTCTTGTTGACGGCAGCCCCCAAGGGTCCCAGGTCGTGATGGAGACATACGCCCTGAAGTTTGCGCGACTGGCCGTTGAGCACGAAACCGCGGTCGGCAGAGACACTGACCAGACGCAATCCCGTGCACAGGGAAACCTTGTCGAAAATCGTCACATGATGCAGGGAGCCTTCACTGCCTGCATTCTCTTCATAGAGCATGACTTCCACCTGATACAGATAGGGAGTCTCCGGTGTCCAGGCATGGATGCGCTCCACGTCTTTGGGAGCCGAGAGGGTGAGCTTGGCATGGCTGGTGCCGTCGGCGGCAATGGCTGCCGTGGTGTATTTGATGGGATTTCCGTCACTGTCGAGCAGGTTGAAGAGCACCTTCACGTTGCGACCGGCCTTGAACCCGTCGACCTTGGCATCCATCTCCAGCTCGGCACGGCCTTCGCCAAGTTGCGTCGTCCGCACAAAGGTGCCCCATTCGTCAAGGCGTGCCTTGTGCTTGTTGGCTCCTGCGAGCACCAGCTTTACCGGACGGTAGAGACCTGCACCCGGATACCAACGCGAACTCTCCTCCACGTTCTTCAAGTGTACGCGGATGCGCATCGGGCTCTTCTTCAGCCAAGGCGACACATCCACCCGAAAGGCGTTGTAGCCATACTTCCAGCCGCCGGCCACATGCCCGTTGACCGTCACCTCCGGCTCCGACATGGCTCCGTCGAACACCAGTTCGGCATGGCTGAAGCCACCGGGAACCACCACATCGGTCTCGTAGAAGCCTTCGCCTATCCACGGCAAGGCACCCGAACGGCCACTCTTCTCGGTGGCTTCGGTCTCGCCATTCTGCTCAATGGCCACCCGTTGCAAGTCCCACTTTTTGTCAAAGGGACCGGCAATAGCCCAGTCGTGCGGAATCTGTACCTGTTCCCAGCTTTTTCCGTCGTGAGAAAACTTCCAGTCTTTCAGATTGATTTCTTGTCTTTGCGCCCACGCTGCAGTGGTACAAAGCAACAGTAGTGTCAAGGTTTTCAGTTTCATAGTCGATTCTCGTATCTCGTTATTTGTTGCAAATATAGGCATTTCTTCTGAAAGAGCCGACTTTTTGATGCATATTTTTACCAGCAATCCAGAATAAATGCTTATATTTGCAACTTGTAAGAAAAGGCTCGCAGGGAACGCAACACTCTTGATGTTCCTGCGACAAGGCACAGCAAAAGAACAAGAAAAGATGCAAGACGACTTCGACATCAGACAGGAACGGCTCTCGAATGCCGAGAAAGACTTCGAAAACGCCCTCCGTCCGCTTCGGTTCTCCGACTTCAGCGGACAGCAGAAGGTGGTGGAGAACCTCGAAGTATTCGTAGAAGCCGCCAAATATCGCGGAGAACCGCTCGACCACACGCTTCTCCATGGCCCGCCAGGACTGGGAAAGACGACGCTCTCGAACATCATCGCCTCAGAACTGGGCGTGGGATTCAAGATCACCAGCGGTCCGGTGCTTGACAAACCGGGCGACCTGGCCGGAATCCTGACCTCGCTGGAACCCAACGACGTGTTATTCATCGACGAGATACACCGTCTCTCGCCTGTCGTGGAGGAATACCTGTACTCCGCCATGGAAGACTATCGCATTGACATTATGATTGACAAAGGTCCGTCGGCACGCTCCATACAGATAGACCTGAACCCGTTCACGCTGGTGGGAGCCACCACGCGCAGCGGTCTGCTCACGGCTCCCCTGCGGGCACGCTTCGGCATCAACCTGCATCTGGAATACTACGACCCGGAGACACTGGCACGCATCATCCGGCGGTCTGCCTCCATCTTACGGGTACCCATCGACGACGACGCGGCCAACGAGATTTCGCGTCGTTCACGCGGTACGCCGCGTATCGCCAACGCCCTGTTGCGGCGTGTCCGCGACTTTGCACAAGTGAAGGGAAGCGGCCGCATTGACCTCGACATTGCACGCATCGCACTGCAGAGCCTCAACATAGACCGCTACGGGCTCGACGAGATTGACAACAAGATTCTCCTGACCATCATCGACAAGTTCCGGGGTGGGCCAGTGGGTGTGAGTACCATCGCCACTGCCATCGGTGAAGACAGCGGAACCGTGGAGGAGGTCTACGAACCGTTCCTCATCATGGAGGGATTCATCAAACGAACCTCCCGTGGACGCATGGCCACCAAACTCGCCTACGACCACTTGGGGCGCAATCCCTATGGCGGCAACATCATGGAGCCCGACATCTTCGGATAAAAAACTTTCCTTCGGACTTTTCAGAATATCCCGCTTTTTTCTTATTTTTGCAAAAAAGATATCAAACATGGCAAATGAAAGACTGACAGAAGCTTTAGTAAGAGAGCATTTTAGAAATGACGCCCTCTACAAATCTATCAAGCAAGAAGAGCAAAGAACATCCACACGGAAAATCTCTTTGCTCTTAAACGGAGCTTCTAAAACGGGGAAAAAGGGGAAGGGAGCTCCAGACTTCATCATCACATTCCCGACAGACAGCCGATATTTGATAATCATTGAATGTAAAGCCTTACCTGTTCAACATGAAAGTCCTAACAGAGATAATCCAAAAGACTTTGCTGTTGACGGTATTCTCCACTATGCAAAAACCCTATGCTCAGATTTTGATGTTTTAGCTATTGCTGTCAGTGGTGAACGTATTGAAGAGTTGCGAGTTTCTCACTTTTTATGGAAAAAAGGTATATCATCTCCAACAGAATTGGCAGATCAGAAATTACTTTCGATTAATGCTTATCTGCATTTATTCCAAAATGAACAATTTGCAGAAAATTTAAGGAATATAGACATTGTCAAAAAGGCAATTGAATTGAACGAGGAATACAACAATTATTCCATTTCCGAGACCATGCGCAATACCATGGTCAGTGCAATCCTGCTTTCGCTAATTGACGAAGGATTCAGACTCAGTTATAAGGTATCTCCAACCATTAAGCTTTTAAGCCAGCAAATGATGGCAGCCATAGAGGTGACACTAACAACCAATAGTGTCCGAAATAAGGATGCCATGTTAGGAGAACTGCGAAAGATTCAAAATGACCCGCTATTTACTCAAACACGGATAAAGAACAAAAAGAATAAAAAGGAATTTTCCACATTAGAAGTTCTAAAAGAAATGATTGACTATCTACATAAAAATGTCTATCCGTTAACAACCATGGAGCATTCCGGATACGACGTTTTAGGACGATTCTACACGGAATTCATCCGATATGCAGGTAGTGAACAAAAGCAAGGATTAGTGCTTACTCCCTTTCATATAACAGACCTCTTTTGCGATTTAGCAGGACTAAATGAATATGATGTCCTCTATGACCCTTGTTGTGGAACTGCGGGGTTTTTAGTTGCTGGTATGAAAAGAATGTTCAGGAAAGCAGGACATAATTCAGAAAGATTCAAAAGTATTCGTACCCAACAACTAATAGGGGTTGAAATGAGACCGAGCATGTATACCTATGCTTGTTCCAACATGATGCTGAGAGGTGACGGCAAAAGCAATATTTATTGCGGAGACTGTTTCCAAACCAAGGAAGAGGTTTTGCATAATCATAAGCCAACGGTATCTTTCCTTAATCCTCCATACGATGTAGGCACTGCAGAACAAATGCGCTTTATACAACACGCGTTAGAAGTTGTTGCACCACAAAATGGACGCGTTGTCGCCATTGTACAGATGAGCTGCGCCATCAAAGATGAGAAAGAATTACATGTCGTAAAACAAGACTTATTAGAAAAACATCACTTAAAGGCCGTCTTGTCAATGCCTGATGATCTTTTCTATCCTGTAGGGGTAGTAACATGCATCATGGTATGGGAGGCCAACAAGCCAAACAAAGGAAGAAAGACATGGTTCGGATATTTTAAAGATGATGGCTTTGAAAAGCGAAAGCACCAAGGAAGAATTGATGCACATGGTCTTTTTAAAAACACCATTCATAAGAAATGGGTGTCTGCTTATCAAGCGGAGGATGAAATTGAGGGGCTCTCTGTCAGGCATGAAGTCACGGCAGAAGACGAATGGTGTGCTGAAGCATATATGGAAACGGACTATTCGACTCTAAGTGAAACGGATTTTTTAAAGAAAATCAAAGAATATGCAGCATTCAAGTTACTTAGCGGTATAGAAGAATAGCATGGAAAGGAAGAAAAGATGAAACCGGTAAAAGACTTATTTCATATTCGATATGGAAATCAGTTTGACTTTTCCAAGATGGAAATGTCAACAGATGAAACTGGTATCAATTTTATCAGCAGAGGCTCCACGAATAATGGATTTATGGCAAAAGTGCAAAGATACAGAGATACAGAACCATTCCCTGCTGGCCTCATTACTGTAACAATGGGAGGTTCTTATTTATTAGCATCCTTTGTTCAACCAGCCCCATTCTACACAGCACAAAACATTAAAGTCTTATGCCCCAAGAATCCGATGTCTCTACAAGAAAAACTCTTCTATTGTGCTGTTTTTCAACACAATCGGTTCCGTTACCACTCTCATTCAAGAGAAGCGAATAGCACTTTTGATGACATTTTGATACCTGAAAAAGAAGACATTCCAGATTGGGTCTATTCAAAGAATATGATAAAGCCCTCTTCTGATCGTATAGGAACACATCATATTTTAACCGATTGTCATAAATGGAAATGGTTCCGTTATGATGAAGTTTTTGATATAAGAAAAGGATTCTATAATAAGAAACCAGATTTTTCCAGCGGCCATGAAATTCCTTTTATTGGGGCGACTGACACGAATAATGGAATCACAGGTTTCTATGCCTTACAAGACATCGAAAGAGCAAGTAAGACAGGGCAAGAGCCTAATCAGGATCTTGAACAAAAGATTTTTAAAGGAAATTGTCTGACAGTCTCCAATAATGGTTCTATTGGATATGCATTTTACCAAGAAAAAGCGTTCACATGCTCCCATGATGTAAACCCTCTCTACCTTAAAGATCGTCCCATGACGAAATATATTGCTCTCTTTCTTGCAACACTGATTGAAAAAGAGCAATTTCGCTGGGCCTATGGAAGAAAATGGAGACCTAAACGGATGCCAGCTTCACTGATAAAACTTCCTATAGATTCAAATGAAAAACCTGATTGGAATTATATGGAGGATTATATGAAAGGATTGGCGTATTCTTCTTCCCTTTAATAAAAAAATAGAATATGGAAAGAACAGGTATCTTCGTGGGGACTTTCGATCCCTTTACCATCGGGCACGACAGCATTGTCAGACGCGCACTGCCGCTCTTTGACAGGATTGTTATTGGCGTGGTAGGCGACAACGTGCACAAACCAGACATGACGGCAGCCGACGAACGCGTTGCTGCCATCCGACACCTCTACGCCAAAGAACCCCGCGTGGAGGTAAAGGTTTTCCATGGCCTGGCCGTGGACTTTGCCCAGGCCGAAGGTGCCCGATATATCATAAAAGGTGTAAGGACGGTGAAAGACTTTGAATACGAACGCGAACAAGCCGACATCAACCGCCAACTGAGTGGAGTGGAAACCCTGCTGCTGTTGGCAGAACCGCATTTGTCGGCCGTTTCCTCCAGTTTAGTAAGAGAACTTCGCCACTTTGGACGCGATGTCAGCATCTTCCTTCCCCAATCCGACAAGCAATGAAAAGAAAGACCCTTACAGCCCTCTGCCTGCTCATCACCATGCAGGGCATGGCACAGATACATCTTAACCTCGGGGGCAACAGCCCGCTGAGAAAGCTACAGATGGCCGAGGTGGCCATCAACAACCTCTATGTGGACTCCGTCGACGAAGAGCGACTGGTGGAAGATGCCATCCGTGGCATGCTCGAGAAGCTTGATCCCCACTCCAACTATACCGATGCCAAGGAGACCAAGGCCATGAACGAACCGCTGCAAGGCGACTTTGAAGGTATCGGCGTACAATTCAACATGGTCGAAGACACGTTGCTCGTAGTACAGCCTACCGTGAACGGCCCGTCAGAGAAAGTGGGCATCCAAGCCGGCGACCGCATCGTCATGGTCAACGACACGCTCATTGCCGGCGTGAAGATGGCCCGCACTGAAATTATGAAACGCCTGCGTGGAAAGAAGGGTACCATGGTGAAGCTCGGCATTGTGCGCCGCGGCGTGACAGAACCGCTCACGTTCATGGTTAAGCGCGACAAGATACCCGTCCACTCCATCAACGCATCCTACATGATTCGGCCACGCATCGGCTACATCCGTATTGAGAGTTTCGGTGCCAAAACCTACGACGAGTTCATGGGAGCCGTTGACTCCCTTCGCGCACAAGGCATGGAACACCTCATCCTGGACCTTCAGGACAACGGTGGCGGCTATCTGGAGAGTGCCGTGCGCGTGATGAACGAATTTCTTGAAGATGGCGACATGATTGTCTATACCGAAGGACGCAAGGTGAGACACAACGAATACCGCGCCCATGGACGTGGCAAACTGCGCTCGCTCCCCGTCACCGTGCTCATCGACGAGTATTCCGCCTCGGCCGCAGAAATCATAACCGGAGCTTTCCAAGACCATGACCGCGGTACCGTCGTCGGTCGCCGCTCTTTCGGAAAAGGGCTCGTGCAACGCCCCCTTGACCTCCCGGACGGCTCCATGATACGCCTCACCATCGCCCACTACTACACGCCCAGTGGCCGCTGTATACAAAAGCCTTACAAGAAAGGCGAGAAGGCCGACTATCAGAAAGACATCGAGAACCGGCTTAAACGCGGGGAACTGACCAACCGCGACAGTATCCACTTTGCGGATTCCCTCCGTTTCGAAACCCTCCGGCTGCATCGTACCGTCTACGGAGGCGGAGGCATCATGCCTGACGAGTTTGTTCCGCTCGACACCTTGAAATATACCAAGTTCCATCGACAGCTTATGGTCAAGAACATCGTTATCAACCAGAGCCTGAAATACATAGACCGGCACCGCAAGGAACTCAAGAAACGGTATAAGACCTTCGACGATTTCAACGCCACCTTCACCGTTCCGACCTCGCTCCTCGACGACATCATGGCCGAAGGCGACAAACAAGACGTACGTCCCAAGGACGATGAGGAACGCCTGCGCACCCTTCCCTATCTCACCCACCAACTCAAGGCACTCATCGTGCGCGACCTTTGGGGCATGAACGAATACTTCAAGGTATGGAACGAGCAGAGCGACATTGTCAAGAAAGCCGTCAGCCTGCTGGAAAGCAAAGAACTAATATCCGATAAGCAGAAAGCCTTGCGGGAGTAATCTTTTTCTGGAATAAAGCCAGTGCAATATACACCCTACATCGTATCCATATCTTTTAGACAATTTTTTGGGGGATCCGAGCATTGCCAAGTACCTTTCACCATGAGAATATTCAAAAAACTGCCGCTGTCATCACAACAGCGGCAGCTTCAAACTATAAAAGATTAAGTATTAAAATATTACAATTCTCTTAAATTGTACTCTTATCGGCGACAATGGGGCGAACAGAGCGACCATACAAACGGCCGCCGTTGTTACTCATAATGGAATAGTTCGGATCCCTATTGAAACTCAAGTACCAAGCAATCTGGACATCATCCTGGTAGAGTGAACTCGACCAGTAGCGACCTCCTGTCGTCTGATTACTCAGACTATTTAAGTAACGTAAGCCCGCAGCGGGCAAGAAAAGCAAGACGTTGTTTGAGGCATCGTAGAAGGCAAGACCAGCTACACCCGTGCTATTGTAGTTGTTAAGCCATGCTCTGTACTTGCCGGAAACGGGATCTGCGACTTCAGGATATGCCGTGAGCAACTCATCAAACTCAGTTTTCGTCGGCATGCGCCACCTTCTGCCCCAGTTGACGAAGGCGGCATCATCGTTCGCGGCTTCGAGTATGGGAGTAGGAGTGGTTGTGTTGTACTTTATAAAACCATAGTCGGGAGCTGCATCGCTGTGGGTGCCGAATTTTGTGTATTCATCCCAGCAGAAAGAACGACCATCTGTTGGAGGATTATTAGCACTACTATACCCCGTCGTCTCGCCCCAGGCGAAGAAGTCACCATAAGCCTCAGGAGCATAGTTTTCCTTTTCTGCACCGACATTGCAGGTTGCCCATAACCTGCCGCTGGGCAGGCCGAGGTCGACAGCACCGGCACCTGTGATATTCAGTCCCAACGAGGATTTATAGTATTTGCTTGCTTCGAGACTTTGCAGCGAGGCGGTATTGCTATATGTAGCCTCGTCGCTAATGATGGTAAAGCGAAGAGTTGTTTGAGTGCTCACCGGCTCCATGACCACATAGATGGTTTCAAGGTTGCTGCCATGGACGATGATAATGTCTTCGTCAGTAGACTCGTTGCTTACATAGAGACGGTGGATATTGCTTATTGGAGAACTACCCGCAGTGATGAAGCGCAGCCGTAGGATGGCATACTGGTTTTCGAGTGCAACCTTCTGCTTCAAAGTGGCATCTGTTCCGTTAATGTCAAGGTAGCCGTCGGCAGTAGCCACGTCGAACGTGCTGGAGATTGTAGCGATGGTTCCATCCTGACCATCCTTCAGATAGCCAGCCTTGACACCGCTCTCCTCATCCTTATCAGCAGCAGCGTATGGGTAGACGATCTTGACTGGCGTATTGTCTGTGGGGGCATATTCAAGAAAACCTTCGATTCTGGCTTCACCATTATCCGCGACACTCTCGACTCTGGCTTCGCTCAGATACTTTGTATTACCAACCGTATAGATGAGGCCCACTTTCTCACCTTCAGCCCATTTCGCTTCGATTTCCGTGGCATCCTCATCAGGAGCAACGATGATGTGGCGTGGAGCACCGTACTTTGCGCCGGGTTCCACGGCATCCTCGCAGATATCTTCGCCGAGGTTGATGGCTTTAGCATTGTTAATATCACTGCTCATGGGCTCCAATCGTGCCACGAAGTGTAGGGGTGCGGATTGTGCAACAGGCTCCGCCCAGATTCCTTCTGTGTCATTGTCACTGCTGCTACACGATGCGACAAGTGCTAACAGCATTATTGCCGTCGAAGTTGACAGCCACTGGGAAAAATTTCTAATTCTGTTCATTGTCTTGTTTTTTAAGGATGTTACTCTTTTTTTCTTTTATTTGCCTAAGGTTATAGTCACAGTTTCAGATTGTTTAAATGTCGCTGAAAGGATTTCCACCAGCACGATAGCTGCGACTGCTTGCTGTGGAACCAAAGGGATTGCCACCCCATTCGTAGTCAGAACGCTCTTGCACATCATCATCCACAAACTCAATCTGTTCAAAAGGGTCATTTCCTTGGCCATAGTTACTCCGTTCTTTCAATGACCCAACAAACCACATGAGAGTACACTCCACAGGCAACAACTCCGTGCAGGGGCAGAGATAGACTCTGCGTCGGCTGTCACCACGGATGGATTCAGCCGGAAAAATTGATTTTGCTGATTTCTTCATTTCCTTTTTTTCTATTCGCGGTGTTCAGTCCCTCAGCACACCAATGTTTATAAACGAAAAAGACGTGGAACTGATATGTTCTACATCTCTAACTGGAGGTTCTGGAAATTACCTGTGCAACAAAGATATAGTGATGTCAGCCCACGCTTACGCGCGGAGAATCCCACTATGCCATCTTGTGTTGCATTGAAATTTTCCAGATTCCCAGCTACAAGAATAGACATACCGTCTCTCTTAATCCCTCAAAAATATGATGCCCGCCCAACAAAAGGCTAACATCGTGGCAATGATATGAAAATTTTTTTATGTCGACAAAGAAAAAAAAGATTTTTATTATATGTCCAGAAACTTTTTTATATACATTTAAATAGACACCTACTTAAAAACAAATTAAAAGAAGACAAGGCGTTATCGCATTGATAACGCCTTGTTTTCTGCTGCTTCCATCAGTTCTCTTTCTCCTGGTCCTTTGTCATTGATGCCACAAAGGTGCAGGATTCCGTGTATGATGACGCGGTGGAGTTCTTCATCGTAGTCCTTTCCAAACTTCTCCGCATTTGTACGCACGGTGTCAAGGGAGATAACCAAGTCTCCATTGATGATGTCTCCTTCGTCATAGTCGAAGGTAATAATGTCCGTATAGTAGTCGTGTCCGAGGTATTCGTTGTTGACTTCAAGGATTTTCTCGTCATCAACAAACATATATCCCACCTCTCCTACACGTCGTCCGTAGGTGGCCGCCACGGCTTTAATCCACGCCGTGGTCTCACGCTTTCTTATTTTCGGCATCTTCACGCCGTCGGTATTGTAGGTTATCATCCTTTGGTAATTTACAGGTTGCTTACTGGTTGTCGTCTTCCTCGCCTTCGTTGAAGTTGTCTTCTTCGATAACGAGGTTGTCAATGATGAAGTTCTGCCGCTCCATGGTGTTCTTGCCCATATAATATTCGAGCAATTTCTGCACCTGATCGTTCTTGTGGAGGGTCACCTGTTCGAGTCGCATGTCCGGACCGATAAAGTGAACGAACTCCTCAGGCGAAATTTCTCCAAGTCCCTTGAAGCGGGTTATCTCCGGATCTGGTCCCAGTTCTTTGATGGCACGCAGACGTTCTTCCTCGCTGTAGCAGTAGTGCGTAATGAAATCGGTCTTTTTCTCTCTTTCACTACGCCGTGCATCAGCTTCGGCAATGATTTTTTTGTTCTTGATCTTGGTACGGCGGTTGCGCACTCTGAAGAGTGGTGTCTGCAAGACGTAGACGTGTCCTTTCTTGATGAGCTCAGGGAAGAACTGGAGGAAGAAGGTGATGATGAGCAACCGGATGTGCATGCCGTCGACATCAGCATCAGTAGCAACGATGACCTTGTTGTAACGGAGTGTCTCAAGACCGTCTTCAATGTCGAGTGCCGCTTGCAGCAGGTTGAACTCTTCATTTTCATAGACTACTTTCTTGGTAAGTCCGAACGAGTTGAGGGGTTTTCCGCGCAGAGAGAATACGGCTTGTGTGTTCACGTCGCGGCTCTTGGTGATACTGCCGCTGGCAGAATCGCCCTCAGTGATGAAGATACTGGACTCTTCCTTCCGGTCATTCTTCACGTCGCAGTAGTGGATTCGGCAGTCGCGCAGCTTGCGGTTATGCAAGTTTGCCTTCTTGGCACGTTCGCGTGCGAGCTTAGTTACACCTGCCATCGCCTTACGTTCACGTTCGCTCTCCTTGACTTTTGCCTCTATGGCTTCAGCCACTTCATTGTGGATATGCAGGTAGTTGTCCACCTGCTGCTTGATGAAATCGCCTACATACTTGTTGATACTTTCTCCGTCGGGTGCCATCTGCGTGGAACCGAGCTTAATTTTCGTCTGACTTTCAAAGACCGGTTCTTCCACATTGATGGCGATGGCAGCAACGATACCGTTTCGGATGTCGCCATATTCATATTTGCCGAAATACTCCTTGATGGTGCGGGCTATATGCTCCTTAAAGGCACTCTGGTGGGTGCCGCCCTGCGTGGTATGTTGTCCGTTGACAAAGGAATGGTATTCCTCACCATATTGGTTGGTGTGGGTAAAGGCAATCTCGATGTCGTCGCCCTTCATGTGTACAATCGGATAGAGACCGTCGGTGGTCATGTTGTCCGTCAGAAGGTCTTGCAGACCGTTACGGCTGGCGATACGCCGTCCGTTGTACATGATGATGAGCCCTTGGTTCAGATAGGTATAGTTGCGGAGCATCGTTTCCACAATGTCGTTCTGGAACTGGTAGTTCTTGAACAGTTTCTCGTCCCCGTCAGGCTGGAAGAAAATATAGGTACCGTTTTCGTCGTCGGTGGCTTCCGTCGTGTCGCTCTTGAGTTCTCCTCGTTCAAAGGTCAGGCTACGCACCTTGCCCTCCCGATATGATTTCACCTCAAAACGAGCACTCAGGGCATTAACGGCTTTCACGCCGACACCGTTGAGACCGATGCTTTTCTTGAATGCTTTGGAGTCGTACTTGCCTCCTGTATTGAGCACGGAAACGGCTTCGACCAGTTTTCCTTGGGGAATGCCACGTCCATAGTCGCGTACCGAGACCCGAAGATTCTCGTCAATGTCCACCTCAATACGCTTGCCGGCATTCATCTTGAACTCATCGATAGAGTTGTCAATAACCTCCTTGAGCAGTACATAAATACCATCTTCGGGCAGTGAGCCGTCACCCAGGCGACCGATATACATTCCCGGACGCAGACGGATGTGTTGAATACCCGTCAGTGTCCGGATATTCTCGTCGTCATATTTGCCCTGAACAGGAGCTTTTTTTTCGATGAAATCGTCGTTTTCTGCCATATATCTTCCTTTCTCGTTCCTTTTTTCTTGTTGTTTCGTTGCTTGTTTCTTTTGCCTACAAATCCTTGATGAAGCACCGCAACCGTCGGTTCACATGCGCATCAAAATACTGCCAGTTACTCAGGATATGGGTATTGGTTTCCATCTGTGGCATAGCCTGTGCCCATTTGAATCCATAGCGGATGTATTGTTCCACCAAATCTTTGAAGATGATGGCATTGGCACCCTTCGAGCGATATTCCGGAAGCACACCGATGAGCAGCATGTCAACGGTTTCGGCACGTTTCCAATAGATGGCTTTCAGCAGATGATACCATGCAGTTGGCAGCAGGTGCCCGTTGTGAGCCTTGCGCTGTGCATCGGAGAGCGACGGAAAGGTGATGCCGAAACCTACCATTTTGTTGTTACGGTTACCGTCAACGATGATACTGACCAGATTCAAGTCGGCAATCTTGATATACTGCTCCACCAGCTGGTCTATCTTGTGCTCATTCAGCTTGGCAAAGCCATACAAGTCGCCGTAGGTGCTGTTGAGCATACTGAACACTTCGCGTCCGTAGCCATACTTGAGCAGTTCCTTCCGGGTGAGTTTGTGCACATGAAGATTATGCCGACGTTCCACCATCTCGGCAATCCGGGCAAATTTCTCAGGCACCTTCTCAGGCACCTTCACCATCGTCTGCACATAGTCGTTGTCCTTTCTGAAGCCGCCCATTTGCTCAATGTGTTTCGGATAATACGGATAGTTATAGCTGGCGTAGGCGGTAGTATAGCTGTCGAAACCCTCTACGAGCATGCCTTCACGGTCGGTATCGGCAAAGCCCATCGGCCCGGCCAGTTGTGTCATACCCCGTTCGCGTCCCCATTCGGCTACGGTATCCATCAGTGCTGTCGAAACATCGAGGTCGTCGATGAAGTCGAACCATCCAAAACGCACCACCCAGTTGTCCCATCGTTCGTTGGCTTTGCGGTTGATGATAGCCGCCACGCGTCCCACGACGCGTCCGTCACGATAGGCCAGGAAAAAGTCAGCATCGCAATCCTCAAAAGACGCATTCTTGTCAGCCCGTAGTGTCCGCCATTCGTCAAATCGCAGATACGGGACATCATTCGCGTCGTTCCTGTAGAGGTCGTAGCGAAACTGCATGAATGCCTTCAATCCGTTCTTATCTGTAACTTTTTTAATCTCAATCTGTCTCTTCATAGATTAGAATATAGTTCCCTTATATGTCCAATTACTCCAATTACTCCAACGTCTTGACATAGCACCGACGACGCTTGTGCAGTTCTGTTTCCAGATACTGCCATTGGCTTTGCACCTTGTCGTTGGTTTCCATCTCCACCTGCGTCTCACCCCATTCGAAGCCATACTTCTGGTACCAAGGAATCAGATGGGCAAACAACAATGCATTGGCACCTTTCTTCCGATATTCCGGCAGGATGCCGATCATCATCAGATCCACATATTTCGTCTGGTGGAAGAGCAGCGATTTCATCAGGTACCACCAACCGAACGGCAACAGTCGGCCACGCCGGCATTTCTGCACCGCCTTCGACAGCGACGGAATGGTGATGCCCACGCCGATCATCTGATGTTCAGGAGTCGTCCAGTCTTCCACCACCACAATCAGGTTCATGTCGGCCAACGGCATCCACATGTTCAGATACTGGTCAATCTGGCGGTTTGTAAGTTCAGAGAAGCCATACAAATCCTTGAACGTATCGTTAATCAGATGGAACACCTCATAGCCTTTGCCCTCCTTGAACACCTCATGACGGGTCAATGTACGCGCATGCAGATTGTAGCGTTTCTCCACCATCTCCGCTATCTTCTGATATTTCTCCGGCATTTCCTTCGGAACAAACAGCTTGAACTCCACATAATCATTGTCCTTCACAAAGCCGCCCATCCGCTCCATGTGTTCCGGATAGTAAGGATAGTTATAGATGGTAGCCATCGTACCCAGCTGGTCAAAGCCCCAAGTGAGCATGCCTTCCGGATCAAAGTCAGTGAAGCCCAACGGCCCCACCACCTCCGTCATGCCTTTGCTCCGGCCATAGTCTTCCACGGCTTTCAGCAACGCCGTGCTCACCTCCAGGTCGTCCACAAAGTCAATCCATCCGAAGCGCACCGACTTACGGTTCCACCGTTCGTTGGCCCGGTTATTGATAATAGCCGCCACACGCCCCGCCAGTTTTCCGTCCTTGTAGGCCAGATAATACTCAGCCTCACAGAAGTCAAACGCTGCATTCTTATCCTTGCTCAGCGTGTTCATATCGTCCAGAAAAAGGGTCGGCGCATCATACGCATTACCTTTATAAAGATCATAATGAAAGTCAATGAACCGCTTCAGGTCCTTCTTCGTCTCGACTTTCCTGATTTCAATCATAGCCATCTTCGTCTTGTTTATATGCTGTTTCAACCCTGCAAAGTTACGATTTAGCGAGGACAAAACCAAAGGAAAGCTTGCTTTTCTTTGTTCTGTCGAGCGTCAGTAACTTCTGTAAAGTTACGATTTAGCGAGGACAAAACCAAAGGAAAGTCTGCTTTTCTTTGTTTTGTCGAGCGTCAGTAACTTCTGCAAGGTTCTCTCACAGATAACACAGATCTACTCAGATTTTAACAGTTGCAATGATAAAGACATCTGCAAAATCTGTGAAATCTGCATGACCTAAAGGAGAAATTCGTTGAATCCGTTTAATTCGTAGTTTGGTTATGCAGATTTCGCAGATGTGGAGTACAAAATCCAGCCGTTCTCCTCGCTGCTCATTGAAAAGACGTGATCAGGAAGTCCCACGCAACACAACATGCCGGCCGTCACCAAGAGTCGTACCATAGAGAAAATCCCTTCCGCCATCCTTCACACCAAGCCTGCGGCGAAGAGCCTCAGCCGTCAAGGGAAAGTTTCGCACACAAACATTGGCACGTTCCACACCCCGTAGCAGTCCCTTCAGTTCCCGTTTGTTCATACCCGACACCCCTTCGATGCGCAACTGCCGACCGGGGAAGCCTTCCACCCTGTCATCAGCAATAAAAAGATGCGAGTTCTGACCCAATGCCGACACCCCGAAACGATGGCACAACACCCCGAAGCAGCCAGCTTTCATCACCGACGCATTCGGCTCCAACAGCCAACACCCCTTCAGCACGGTCTCATCCGCCGCCGGCGGCCACACCGTCACCGGCCGATTCTCATCGTCTGCATACGCCAGCCGTTCCCAGTCGTTGCCCGTCCAGTTGGCACACACCACCGAAACCATCTCCGAACCACCCTTTCTCACTACCAGCAGCAACTCCTTGCACTCGTTCTTCACCGACACCACATGCACCGTCATGCCCCAGCCGGGACGTGACAGTTGCTCCACGGCCCGGTGCCAGTCCAGCATCGGCGACAGCTTCAGCATCAAGCAGTCTGTCTTTGCCAACAGTTCGTCGCACAACGCGACCACATCTGGCGTACAGTCCTCCAGCAACACCACCTTACCACCATGGCCGTCACGGCGCGCCGGATCTAAAAACAAGACCGAAGCATGCTCCAAAGACTTTAAAAACTCGATGGAATCGGCATTTTTTACTTCACTCCGAAGGTTTAATAGCTCAAAATCATGCGCGGCCAGCCTACAAAGTTCCTCACTTCGCTCTACATATATAAAATAGGTACGCGAGCGAGAGACGGCTGCGGTAGCCCAGGCTGAAGCCATAAAAAAGAAATCTACGCCGAAACCACCCGTCAGATCCACCACACCAGCACCGCCATCGACACCCGGTGCCATCGTCTGAGCTACCTCCAAGACCAACGCCGCCTTATAGCGGGCCGTGAGTTCACTCGAACACTGCTCCATCGACAGGTGCGGAGGATACCATACTCCTGCCACAGCCGCCCATGTAGGCAGCTTTGTGCGTGCCGTCTGCCAGCCTTGAATCTGTTGCAGAGCTATCCGCAAGTCCACACCGTTGCCACCACCCTGCAAAGCCAGCCGACGCACATCCTCCTCACGATGACGCTCTACAAACAATCGTGTTGCTTCATTCATGGTCACAAAGTTACGCAAAAACGAGAGGAATGGAAAGGAAAAAACACTTTTTTATATTCCATAACCGAGTGACCGTAACTTCGACAAAGCCAAAGTTACTCAAAAACGAGAGAAACGAGAAGGAAAAACCAACTTTTTTCATTCCATGATCAAACACCAAAACAACCAAACTACGAATTTCCCAAATTACACGAAACAACTAAACAACCAAATTACGGGATGTCCCAGTTCAAGAGAATGCTAAGAAATAAGGATTACATTACAAATTCGACTGAGCGGTCTGAGTGGCGAAAGGGAAGAAAAAATAAGGAACGGCCAACAAGAATCCGACTGTGAAAAATCCAACGCCCAAATAAAAAACAACAATTCCTTTGCCGTTTCAATCTTTATTCGTATCTTTGCAACCAAACAAACACTTAATAATAACGTAAAACATTGAAATTAACGATGATGAAACAATTACGATTAATGATGCTGATGCTGCTATGCGCAGTCGTCAGTACAACGTGGGCGGAGGATGTCCAGAAGAGTATTAGTGCAGCTAATATTCTTGTCGCAACCGAGACTGATCCTTTTACCATTACTACTGAAAAAAATAGTGGAAGTACAGCCCCGACCTACAATACTGGTGCAGAAGATTATCGCATCTATGCAAAAGGAAGTATTTCTATCAGTTCAACCTCTGCAACGATTAAGAGCATCGTCTTTAATCTTTCAGCTCAAGGTAAAAAACGTTTAGCTCCTATCACTGCTGATAACGGTACCGTTGCTGCTCAGACAACAGGAGACGAAGCGGTAACGTGGACAGGTTCTGCCACTTCTGTTGTTCTTACTGTTGGGGATAAAGCGGACTATGGTTCTGACGGAGATACTAAAGCAGGACAACTCTGCTTCACCAGCATTGACATTGTTTATGAGGCAAGCGGCGAAACACCTCCTGTCGTGACTATCCCCGTTCCCACGTTCAATCCTGAAAGTGGAGCAGAAGTGAAAGTGGGCGATCAAATCACCATTAACACGACAGCGACGGGTGATAATGCTGGCATCATCTACTCCACGGATGGAATTAGCGTAGACGGACAGACCGAAGCTTTTGGTTTTGAATATGCCCAAACGGTAACCATTACCATTACAGAAGGTATGGTGAAAGACGGAAAGGTTTCCATCCATGCAGAATCATTCGTCGGCAATGATTACAGTGACGAGGTGGAAGCTGTCTATACCATTAAAGAAGAGGAAGAACCCACTCCTGGTGGTGAAACAGAAGAAGGAACGGCTCAGTTTGATTTTACAGGAACAGCTAGTAAATATGGTTGGACAGCAAACTCTGGTAACGCTACAACTGGTATATCTTCCGCTGCTGTAGAAAGTCCGATCAGCGTTACTCCGGTTTTGAATGATCCTTCTAAGGCTGCATGGTATCCGACAACAACAAACGCTTCTGGAAATACGACGAAAGGAACGCTGCGAATCTACAAAGGAAATACCTTGACGGTGGGAGCCTTAAACGACAAGACTAAGATTATAAAAATAGAGTTTGAAGCATCGACATGGGCTGCTCCGTCAAGTAATGTTGAAGGTTCCTTTAGCGGAAAAGAATGGACTCCGTCTAATACAGCAGGTGTACCCAACGTAATGTTCACCTTTGGTAACGGTGCTTCTCGCATCAACACGATGACCGTTACTTATCTCACTGAAAAGGAAGCCGACGAAGTATCCGTTATCATCAACCGCCATATGTATGCCACCTACAGCAACGGCGAGAAGGCACTTGACCTGAGCCAGCTGCCGGAAGGGTTGACAGCCTACAAGGTGACCGAGTTGACAAAGGACTACACCATTATCGAAGAAATCAGCGAACCCGTTCCTGCCAATACAGGTCTGCTCTTCAAGGGTGCAGAGATTGGCGAATATAAGGTTCCAGTCTATGCCGATGAGGCTACGGCTCCTGCCGACAACATCCTTCTGGCTACGTCAGCCATCCAAGACGGTAGCGTCGTAGCGGGTGCTCCCTCTGTATGGGCACTGGGCGTACGCGCCACAGACGCCAAGGTTGGCTTCATGCAGGTAACCGAAGGCACCAGCATCACCAAAGGCAACAAGGCCTACATCATCAACAACGACATCTCGGAGTACAACGAGGCTGCTGTTGCCGCCTTCCTGCTCTACAACGAGGAGACTCCTGCCGAGACCACAGCCATTGAAAGTGTGAATACACAGGTAATCGACGGCCGTGCACCGATGTATAACCTCGCTGGTCAGCGTGTTGGTCGCGACTATCGCGGCATCGTGATCCAGAACGGTAAGAAATTCATTAAATAAGAAAGGAACGAAGAAATGAAGAAAACATATATGACTCCGGCCGTCAAGGCCTTGAACATGCATGAGGAAGAGCTGATGGAACAATGGTCGAACCCTGGCGGCACTGTCGACGGTAGCGAAATCCTCGGAAAAGAGAACGCCTTTGGTGACGAACTGCCGAAGCAAAAGAGTGTTTGGGACGATTAAGAACCAGACATAACATAACATGTACAAACGGGATGCAGCCAGCTGCGTCCCGTTTGCCGTTGAAGCATGACTGCGAACACTTCTTTCTCCATACTACGGATTAAAAGAATTTTTCCTCTCACAGATAACACAGATTCATACAGATGTATTTATCATTGGAGTAATTAAAATCTGAGTAGATCTGCGAAATCTGCATAACCAAACTACGAATTAAACGGATTCAACGAATTTCTCCTTTAGGTCATGCAGATTTCACAGATTTTGCAGAGGCATTTACCATTGCAGCTGTTAAAATCTGAGTAGATCTGTGCTATCTGTGAGAGAACTTTGCAGAAGTTACTGACGCTCGACAAAGAAAAGAAAAGCAAGCTTTCCTTTGGTTTTGTCCTCGCTAAATCGTAACTTTGCCACCAAGAGATGCGATGATAGGGAAATCCCCCGAAAAGATTAGGTGTTCCCCGCATGCGCTTTAGAAGATTATACATACATTTGCAGCAGAATAAAACCCTTACGATTATGAAGACGATCAACTACATCCACACAACAGCCGCCGCCATGATGGCCATGATGATGACCTCATGCGGAGTCATGCTCGACGCCATGACGGACCCGGGTCCCTCCACGACCACCGTAGTCGTCAGCGACGGCTACCAGACCGGCTATGATGCTAACTATAACCGCTATCGCATCGCCTACGAAGAGGCACGCCGCCAGGCTCTGTTCCTCTCCGACAAGATGGCCTACGAGCTCGGACTCACCCCCCAGCAGTATGCCGCCGTCTATGAAATCAACCTCGACTACCTGCTCTCCGTAGACCACTACGACAACCTCTTCAGCGCGGCGTGGTCACAGCGCAACCATGACCTTTTCTATGTCTTGGATGCACGGCAGTACAACCGTTTCATAGACCTCGACTATTTCTACCGTCCTGTGAGCTGGTACGACAATGCGTACACCTATAGCATCTATACGCACTATACCAATCACAACTACTACTATTATTCACGGCCGTCCATCTATGACACCTATCGCGGCGGACACAACACTGGCAACTACTACAACGGACGCTTCGGCAACCGCTATGGTGAGCCGCCAACGCCCAACTGGCACTCCACCGGCACCGTACACCACTCGAACGGCACCACCTTCGGCGGCGGAAGAAACGGCGCACAGAACAGCGGCAACCAGGGAAACGTGAACAGTGGCAACCAGTCGAACAACCGGAACACCGGCAACAACAGCAATAACACGACGACCATCATCAACAATAATAATACGACGGTCATCAACAACACGACGAATACGACCAACAACACCACCAACGTGAACGGCAACGGAAATACGCTGGGCAACGGAAACTCGAGAATAACAGGCAACCCGAAGGCAACAGGAACCGCCAGACCTTCAACGATACGTCCTACCGGGCAAATCAGTAGGCAGGAACAGCCCACCCAGACGCAGACCACCAGACCCGCTACGACCATCACCAAGCCGGTGACAGTCACACGGCCTGCGACAAATGCCACGCGCCCAGAAACAGCACGCCCGGCGACCACCACAAGAACAGAGACAAGAGCCACACGCCCGGCGACCACCATTACACGGCCTGCGACCACAACGACGACACCCGTGCGCAACGGAGCCGCCAACAGTAGCCGTCCTGCAACAACCACAGCCACACCAAGCAATAGTAACCGCACAATCAGCAACACGACGAAAGTGGCACGGTCGGCAACCTCCTCTCAGTCTACCACCCAGCACACAGGAACAACCAACGTTATCCGCAAGAAGTAAGGCACAGACGGTTGCTAATAAATAACGAAAGGAAAAATCTGCAAGATCTGCGAAACCTGCTGAAAAAATAACAGGTCACGCAGATCTTGCAGATTAAACAGACGAGGGACGCGACGAATCACGTCCCTACACACGCCCCCTTACCCACAGCTCGTTATTCCGACCGTGGTTCCCAGTGCTGTCAGCACGCTGATGATTACCTGCAAAATCAGTTTCCAATATTCCTTCTTCATATTCTTTTCCTTTTTACATTCATTTAAGTTTCGGATGTTCTCAAGATTTGTGTAGTTAAGAAACTTCAGACATTCATACTTATAGACCAAGGAAGACAAAGGCAGAGGAGCCGGAGCTCCTCATGCCATGCAGACTATCCTTCGCCACCAGTCTCTTCGCCCTCACCGTCGTTCTTCTCCACGAGGTAAGGGTCCAGCTCCTTCACGGCACAGCCGCTGAGGAACGTCTTCTGACGACCCGTAGCCTTGCTGGTGTGCACCTCCGGCTGGAAAATCACGCGCAAGCCTTTGATGTTCTTGGCCACGTTGAAGGTATTGAACGATGTTGCCGGACTCGATGCGATGTTGATCTTGAACGATCCGAAGCCATCCAGCTTCACGCGGTTGCCGTTCTGGAGTTCGGTGGTCATCACCTCCACCAGCTCGTCGAGCACAGCCTTCACGTCCGACTTCTTAGCCGTGCAATTCTGCTGGATGCGATTCGCCAGCTCGTTCAGGGTCACCGTGTTCTGCACAGCTGCCCGCGCATACACCATTCCGTTCATCGGAGAATTCTTTCGGTTGCTCTTGTACAGTTTGTAACGTACTGCCATAATACTTTTCCTTTCTTTTTTTTAATGGTTAAACAATGATTTTTATAGCGTTGCATGCATGCCTATGATAATGTCTGATGCCTGTTTCTGCGGCGCAGCGTATAGCTGACGTGCAGCCACCTGACCACCTTGCCGCCCCGCGGCTCCATGATGAGCTGGTCAAAGTCCGTGTGTGCCAGGATAAACATGGCATACTTCCGGGCTTTCTCACGACTCGCCACATAGATGTCTGCCGCCTCACCCAGCCGATGCTGCGACGTAGCCACGCCACCCACAGCCTTGTTCAGTGCTTCCGACCGGTAGCCACTCGTCACGATGATGCGTCCGTAGCGTTGCCGCAAAGGCTCCAGCACATGCTCACACAAAGCCTGCATCCGCACCACCGCCTTCTCCGGCGGCTGGTTGTCGATGCCCAGCCTGATGGCCGTTCCCGACCGCGTCAGCTCCTCCAACGAGAAGTGAGCCGTCAGCATCCTTTCCTCCTGCCCTGTGGCAGGGGTGGCAGTGGAGGAGGCCATAGCTCCTCCTACCGCCAGCTTTCCATTTGTCTTCATTGACATTGATTCTTTTTAGTGGTTAATTCAGTTCAGAAGTCATCGTCCGTTTCCTTTCGTTCCCTTCCGATTTCTTTCGTTTTGCTGTTGCAAAGGTACAACCCTTTTCCTCCAAAAGCAAATAATCATGCTATGCTTTGGCGTATGCTTTGTCGTATCGGGCTTCAGCAGGGCTTTTCCGGCCATCCCCGCAAGTCCGCCAGCATTGGATTCATCCCCCGACGGACACGCAGCAGGTTCGCATAGCGTTCCAGCACCGGCAGCGTCTTCATACATTTACGGTTGCGCAGCACGTTCACCACGCCCGTCGGCGATGCCGGCTCGCGCGCGTGTAATATATTAAATATGTGGTGCACCATCGCCTTGAACGTCATCTGCCGTCCCCGATTGTCCATGATCAATCCGGTGAGCCACACCTCATGCGTCAATTCCACCAAGTCGCGTGCCGTAGACTGCCACACAATGCCATCCTCCGGCGAGTGCGACAGCAACTGCCGGAACATTTCCACCGCCATGTCGCGGGCGCGGAGCCGTTCGTCGCCCATACCCATCTTCTCCTTGGGAGCCAGTGTCTCCCCGTCTCTTGTGTAATCCATCATTCTTGTTCCTCCAGAAAATAAAAGTTAAAACCAATCTTGTCATTCCATGCTATGTCCAGGTCTTTCATGGACTGCAAAGATAGGAAACTTTTCCGCCATGCCCAAGCAAACCAAGACCTTTAACCAAAACAACTTTTTTGCAAGAATTGTTCATCCCAACAGCGAAATTCTTCCTTCTCCGAACTACGGATTTACATTCTAAGCGAAACAACTAAACTACTAAACTACGAATTAAACGGATTCAACGAATTTTTTCTTTAGGTCATGCAGATCTTGCAGATTTTATCTTCTTCCTCATTGCACATATATCAGTTGAAATACTCCCTTATC
>CAMHEA010000002.1 GCA_946184025.1 uncultured Prevotella sp. | reverse complement strand
GCGACCCCCAGCTTGGAAGGCTAGTGCTCTATCAACTGAGCTATTTCCGCAATAAATCTTTCTACTGAAGTGGGTGGTGATGGATTCGAACCACCGAAGGCGTAGCCAGCAGATTTACAGTCTGCCCCATTTGGCCACTCTGGTAACCACCCAAATATTCGGTTTTCACCGCTTGTTCCCGACTGCCTTTTTCTCAGGAGAGCCTCTTGTCGGATTCGAACCAACGACCCCGAGATTACAAATCACGTGCTCTGGCCAACTGAGCTAAAGAGGCAAATCCTTGCAGCCGTTCTGGCCTGCGTTTTCAGGACGTGTCGTAAAACGGCTGCAAAGATACGACTTATTTTCTAATCACCAAAATTTTTCCAACTTTTTTTTATTTATTCCTTAGTTTTTCCTTGTATTTAGCCAACTGAACCTTCATAGCATCAATACAAAGGTCTACCCCTTCTTCAAATGTATCGCAGGTCTTTTCCACAAACAACGTTGTACCAGGAACAGACACCGAGAGACTGGTTTCCTTATTCATAGCCGTGGCAGGCTTGACAACTTTCAGCAGCACCTCCACCTTTTTAATATCCTCAAATGATTTTTGCAGCTTCTCGGCTTTCTTCGTCACAAACGCCTGCAGCTTCTCCGTAGCATCGAAATGAATCGACTGAATCTTGATTTCCATAGTTACCTCCTATTTTTATTAGGTTATTATTATAGGTTAAGCCCGTGGATGGGCTGTTTCATAAACTTTCTTCAGTTGTTCAAACGTCGTGTGCGTATAGATTTCTGTCGTCGAAAGACTCTCATGCCCCAGCAATTTCTTCACGCTCTCCAAACCAGCCTCATGGTTCAGCATCGCCGTCGCAAAGGTATGCCGCAACACATGCGGGGACCGTTTCTGCATCGTCGACACCCGCGCCAACTGCTTCTTCACGATGTTCCTCACCTGAGCGGGACTCATCCGGCACCCCTTCTTCGTCAGGAACAGTGCTTCCGACGTCCGCGCCGGCAACTGCTCACGCTCCTTCATGTACGTCTTCAAGGTCTGCGCCATGTTCTCTCCGAAAGGAATGACACGCTGCTTGTTGCGTTTGCCGGTTACTTTCAATTCGTTATTAACGAAATCCACCGCCGCATCGTCCAGCCCAATCAGCTCCGAAAGACGTACGCCCGTCTCATAGAATAATATTAATATGGTTCGCGCGAGGACATCCTTGTAGTCAGCAGTCCACATCTTCGGATCCAACAGTGCATCCATGTCACGTTCCTTCACAAACACAGGAAGGGGTTTCTTCTTCTTCGGCCCTACGATACCGTGAGCTGGATCAGACTTCACCATACAACGCTTCAAGGCAAAACGATAAAAGGAACGCAAAGCACTCAATCTTCTGTTGATTGAAGTGGCAGTGTTTCCTCTATCCATCATACTCTCCATCCAGTCACGGATCACATCGGCATCAACCGTTGTCCAAGAGAGATGACCCTCCAATTTATTGAAATACAGCTCAAACTCTCGCAAGTCGTTGCCGTAGGCTTCAACTGTGTTCGGCGAATAATTTCGCTCCAGCCGCAAGTAGTTCAAGAATTGATCTATCATCGTAAAACGTTGTCCACTTCTATTATGTTTTCGGCAACGAATTTACGAATTTAATTCCAAACCACCAAATTTCAAGTGCGTTTTTTAATCCTCAGCAGCTCTCAGTTTCTGTACATAGACAGCGTGCTCCATCTTGAGTCTCTTCAGAACAGAAGGCTTGTCGTACTGCTGACGTGCGCGGAGTTCCTTAACAACACCAGTCTTCTCAAACTTTCTCTTGAACTTCTTCAGAGCTCTTTCGATGTTCTCACCATCTTTTACGGGTACAATAATCATGCGTTTTTGTTTTTAAATTTTATATGTTATACATTGGTTCTGCAGCATGTGCCACAATAAGCGGGTGCAAAATTACAACCTTTTTGCGGATTGAGCAAGTTTTTCTCCGATTTTTTGTGAAAGTATTTGTGCATGAACCGCAAATACAGACAAATACAGACTACCCTATCCCCCTTTTAGCCTACGTCACCATACCGCACATAAAAGATTCAGAATCCTTACGCGCGCGTATAATATAATAAGGTGAAGTAAATTACACCCACTTGCCTGACCCAGGAACTACTTTGCGAACTTCTCTGCCTGCTGACGGATGAGTTCAGTATCATTGAAGTAGTTGATGCGCATGGCATTGCGCACCTCGTCCATGGTCTGTGCAGCCACGGCGCGTGCCTGCTCGGTACCCCGTTGCAGAATATTGAAGATTTCGGGAATGTCCTTTTCGAATTCAGCACGACGCTGACGGAGCGGCTCCAAGGTTTTGTTGAGCACTTGGTTGAGGAACTTCTTGCATTTCATGTCGCCAAGTCCGCCACGCTGGTAGTGCTCCTTCAGTTCGTCGAGGTTGCTATACTCAGGCCAGAACGCAGCAAAGTCTTCGTCCGTGGAGAAGGCATCAAGATAGGTGAAGACTGCATTGCCCTCCACATGTCCCGGATCGTTGAGGTTGACGTGGGTAGGATCGGTGTACATAGAGCGTACCTTCTGCCACACCTCCTCCGCCGAGTCGCTCAGGTAGATGCAGTTGCCAAGGCTCTTGGACATTTTCTCCTTGCCGTCGGTACCCGGCAGACGACGTGCCGTGGCATTTTCGGGCAGCATGATATTAGGTTCGACCAGCACTTCAGCGTAGGTCTGGTTGAAGCGACGCACAAGCTCGCGCGTTACCTCCAGCATCGGCTCCTGATCCTCGCCCGCCGGCACGGTAGTAGCCTTGAACAGGGTAATATCGGCAGCCTGGCTGACGGGATAGCAGAAAAATCCGAGAGGGATGTTGGCCTCGAAATTGCGCATTTTGATTTCCGTCTTCACCGTGGGATTGCGCTGCACGCGGCTCACGGTGATGAGATTCATCAGGTAAGTGGTGAGTTCTGCCAGCTCAGGAATCTGACTCTGGATGAAGAGTACGCACTTCTCCGGGTCGAGTCCGGCGGAGAGATAGTCGAGTGCCACTTCAATGATGTTCTGCCGGATTTTCTCCGGATTGTCAGCGTTGTCGGTCAGTGCCTGCACATCGGCCATGAAGACAAACATCCGGTCATAGTTGCCTTCGTCTTGCAACTGCACACGTCGGCGCAACGAACCTACATAGTGTCCCAGGTGGAGCTTTCCAGTCGGGCGGTCGCCCGTCAATATAATCTTTCCCATATTGTTTTCTATTGTCATTTCTATGTTTACGACTGCTGTCCGGAGACAGTCTTGTTTCCTATTTCACAATCCGGAAGTAGTCTTCCTTGCGCGGCTTGACGGTGCGGGGATGCGAAGATGCATAGCCAAGAGCCAGCGAGCCGATGCCGACGAGCGTGTCAGGGAGTCCCAATTCGCGCATGATGGCGCGTCCGTCTTCCCGTTCAAAGGTGGCATCCACGCGGTTGATCCAGCAGGAAGCGAGCCCGATGCTATGGGCTGCCAGCATCATATTGCCGAGCACGAGGCTTCCGTCGCGCTCCTTGTTATAGTTGTCGGCCGAAGCAAACACCAGCACATAGGTCGGTGCACCATAGTAAGGGTCGCTGCTGACGCCCATCAGTTCGGCGTTGATGGCCATGAGACGCTGGCGCAGGGACTCATTCTGCACGGCTACGATGACAGGATCCTGCGTACCGTGGCCTGTCGGAGCCCATGTACCGGCCTCAAGGACGGCCGTCAGTTCTTCGTCTGTAATCTGTTCCGGTTTGAATCGGCGAATAGAGCGGCGTTCGCGTATCGCCTTTAATACTTCATTATCCATTCTTTTCGTGTTGTTATCTTGATAATCCTAAGTCTGACAATATCTTCCGGGTGGCTCCGACACGGCTGCCTACATATCCTCCGGCAGCCCGTCCAGCCTCTTGGATGTGCTGCGGATGCGCCATGAAGGCGTCCATGAGCCGCACAAAATCGTCGTTGCCCCCAATTTCCAGTCCGCCGCCGGATGCTTTCAGTTCCTGTGCTTCCTGGAATCGCTGGTTGTTCGGGCCGAAGAAGACCGGCACACCCCATACGGCGGCTTCCAGTACGTTGTGGATGCCCACACCGAAACCGCCACCCACATAGGCCACGGTGCCGTAGCGGTAGATGCTGGAAAGCAGTCCGAAGCAGTCAATGATGAGCACATCGGCCTGAGCAGCTTTCTCCGGCGTGGCCTGCGTGTACCTGACGACCTTCCCTTGCAGTTTCTGCTCAATCTGACGGAGATGGTCTTCACCGATGACGTGAGGTGCTATGATCATCTTCCAGTCGTCGCGACTATTGAAATAAGGAATGAAGATATCCTCGTCAGGCTGCCAGCTGGATCCGGCCACAAAGACATTGCCGGTGCTGAAAGCCTCAACGATGGGCAACACCTTGGCCTGCTGCTGTATCTGCTGCACGCGGTCAAAACGCGTATCGCCCACCACCGTCACACGGTCGATGCCGATTTTCTGCAACAACTGCCTACTCACCTCATTCTGCACATAGAAGCGCGTGAAGCATTTCAGCACCCTCCCATACTGCCGGCCGTACCATTTGAAGAACACTTGCTCCGGCCGGAAGATGCTGGACACACTGTAGACAGGCACCCCGCGGTGTTTCAGGATGTGGAGGTAGTTGAACCAGAACTCATACTTGATGAAGAAAGCCATTACCGGACGAATGGTGCGCAGGAAACGACGCGCATTGGTAACCGTGTCGAGCGGCAGGTAGGTGATGATGTCGGCACCCTCGTAGTTCTTGCGTACCTCGTAGCCTGACGGCGAGAAAAAAGTCAGCAGGATTTTATACTCCGGATGGTCGCGCCGAAGCTGTTCCATGAGAGGTCTTCCCTGCTCAAACTCGCCGAGGGAAGCCGCATGGAACCACACATATTGCGCCTGCAGATCCATCTTCTCACGAATAATCCTCACGGCCTCACGCTCGCCGCGCCACATCTTCCGCACCTTCTCACTGAAGAGGGAGCAGACCATGACTCCGAGCTGGTATATGTAGATGATGAGATGATACATCTATCCGATTTTTCTATGCACCCAACTTTTCGATGGCGCGGTTCAGACGGCGCAACGTTTCGTCCTTGCCGAGGAATGCCGAGATGTCGAACATGCCCGGTCCCTTGCCTTCGCCGACCAGACAGAGGCGGAAGGCATTCATCACGTCGCCCAGTTTATATCCTTTCTCTTCAACCCACTTCATCACGACAGGCTCCTGTCCTTCGATGGAGAAGTCGTCGATGGCAGCCAGCACGGTAGCCAGCTCACTCATCTGCTGGGCAGAATATTCCTTCCAACGCTTCTTCGTCGTCTTTTCGTCGTACTCCGTAGGCGGAATAAAGAAGAAAGAGCACAGCGGCCACAACTCCTTGACAAACGACACACGGTCTTTCATCATGCGCACCACGGCCGTGATCTGCTCCATCGTCGCCTCCACGCCATTGTTGGCCACGATGGGTGCAAAGAGGTCGGCAATCTCCTCGTTGCTCTTCTTCAGTATATATTCGTGGTTGAACCACATACCTTTCTTATAGTCGAACTTCGCGCCGGCCTTGGAACAGCGGTTCAGGTCGAAGGCCTGAACCAGTTCGTCG
The DNA here is from genome assembly GCA_946184025.1 of uncultured Prevotella sp. Lineage (GTDB taxonomy): Bacteria > Bacteroidota > Bacteroidia > Bacteroidales > Bacteroidaceae > Prevotella. Next base: position 38,682 of record CAMHEA010000002.1, on the reverse strand, counting down.
AGCGTAAAGAGCTCCTGCTCCGTACCCGGATTCCATCCCAGCAGGGCCAGGAAGTTGACGACGGCCTCTGGGAAATAGCCACTCTCGCGATAGCCGGAAGACACCTCGCCGGTCTTCGGGTCGTGCCACTCCAGCGGGAACACGGGAAAGCCCAGCCGATCGCCGTCGCGCTTCGACAGTTTGCCCTTGCCTTCTGGCTTGAGCAACAGCGGAAGATGGGCAAAACGGGGCATGGTGTCGTCCCAGCCGAACGCCTGATAGAGCAGGACGTGGAGCGGTGCACTAGGCAGCCATTCCTCGCCGCGGATGACGTGGGAGATTTCCATCAGATGATCGTCCACGATATTGGCCAGATGGTAGGTCGGCAGCTCGTCGGCACTCTTAAAAAGCACCTTGTCGTCAAGGATGTCCGTCTTCACGCGTACCTCGCCGCGAATCATGTCGTTGACAAGCACTTCCTGTCCGGGCTCCACCTTGAAACGAACCACATACTGCTGGCCGTCTTCAATGAGCGCATCAACCTCCGCCTTCGTCAGGGTGAGCGAGTTGCGCATCAGCCCGCGCGTCTTGGCATCGTACTGGAAGTTCTGTATTTCGGCACGCTTGGCCTCCAGTTCCTGCGGCGTATCAAAGGCAATGTAAGCCTTGCCGGCATCGAGCAGTTGCTTGACATACACCTTATAAATGTCCCGACGCTCGCTTTGGCGGTACGGTCCTTTGTCGCCGCCGAAAGAAACGCCTTCGTCGAACTTGATGCCGAGCCACCGGAACGACTCCAGGATGTACTCCTCGGCTCCAGGCACAAAGCGATTGGAATCGGTGTCTTCAATACGGAACACGAGGTCACCGCCATGCTGGCGTGCAAAGAGGTAGTTAAACAGGGCTGTCCGCACACCACCGATATGGAGTGCGCCCGTAGGACTGGGTGCGAAGCGCACCCTCACTTTTCTTTCTGCCATGAATCTATTTGTGTAATTTTCTGCAAAGGTAATGAATTTTGCCCGCAGTCAAGGCAGTTTGAACCATTTTTTTCCTCTCAGGCCCCAAAGAAAATGCCACGTTCATCTTCCGAATTTGGCGCGGTCATTCTTTGAAAGTGCCACAGTCGCGAGAATTTTTAATTTATTTTTTGAGAATTAATAAATTATTTTTTGAGAAAAAATAAATTAAAAATTCTCGCGACCAAAGTCGTTTTGCTAAGTTACTGATGCTCAGCGAATTGCAAAGAAGGCAAATTTATTTTCGGAATCCGATGGCACTGACACATTATTTTTGTATTTTTGCAAAGTAAACACAGCACCAACAACCAAGAAAAGATGAGCAAACTCACGCAATCGCAGCGTCGTTTCTGGCGCAATATGACAACGAGATTCTTCCTGGTGACCATCACCGTAGCCATCATCGTGTGGTTCCTGCCACGCACGGAGGGACGCATGTTCCACTACGACGAGGGCAAACCGTGGATGTACGGGCAGCTGATTGCCAAGTTCGACTTCCCCATCTTCAAGACCGAGGAAGCCTTGAAAGCCGAACGCGACTCCGTGGTCAGCCACTTCCAGCCCTACTTCACCCACAACAGCGAGGTTGAAACACAGCAGGTGGCCCGCTTCAAGGCTAACTACAAGGACGGCATTCCCGGACTGCCGCCGCAATTTACGGCATACATAGCCCAACGGCTGCACCGTCTGTATGCACGCGGCATCATGGACTCGCGCCGCTATGCGGGGCTGCGAAAGGATTCGGCAGCGACCTTCCGTCTCATCGACGGCAAGCAGGTGAGCAACATGAAGCCACGGGAAATCCTCTCCACCGTGGGAGCCTACGAACAGCTGTTTGCCGACGAGCAGATGGCCAGAAACAGGAATATCCTGCAAAAGTGCAACCTGAACGAATACATCGAGCCTAACATCGTCTACGACCAAGACCGCAGCGACACGGAGCTGGCCGACATGCTCAGTCTCATTCCGCAGGCCAGCGGCATGGTGCTCGAAGGACAACGCATCATCGACCGCGGCGACATCGTGGACAGCCGCACCTACCGCGTACTGAACAGCTTTGAGCAGGCCATGGAACGCCGCAACGCCTCGGAAGAGGAGATTCTGTCCACCGTCGTCGGACAAGCCATCTATGTACTCATCCTCATCCTCCTTTTCACCACCTATCTTTCGCTCTATCACCAAGAGTATTTCGCCAAGCCCCGAAGCCTGACCATGCTCTATGCGATGCTCATCATCTTCCCGGTGCTGGTGTCGCTGATGATGCAATTCAACAAGTTCAGCGTCTACCTCATCCCCTTTGCCATGGCCCCCATCTTCATCCGCGTGTTTACCGACTCGCGTACGGCCTTCAACGCCCATGTCGCCATGGTACTCATCTGTGCCGTGGCGGTGAAATACCAGTATGAGTTCATCATCGTACAGATTGTGGGCGGCCTCATTGCCATCTACTCCCTGCGCGAACTGGAACGCCGTTCGCAGATCTTCCTGACGGCACTGCTCGTCACCTTGGGGTCGGCCGCCGTCTACTTTGCCTTGCAGCTCATCCAGAGCGACGACGTTTCGAAGCTCGACCAGACCATCTACTACCATTTCGCTGCCAACGGGTTCTTCCTGCTCTTCTCCTATCCGCTGATGCTGATCATCGAGAAACTGTTCGGATTCATCTCCACGGTGACCATGTTTGAGCTGTCGAACTCCAACAATGAGTTGCTGCGAAGGCTCAGCGAGGTGGCTCCCGGCACGTTCCAGCACTCCATCATGGTGGGAAACCTGGCCGCAGAAGTGGCTCACAAGATTGACGCGCGGGGACAGCTGGTAAGGACCGGAGCCCTCTACCACGACATCGGCAAGATGCAGAACCCGGCGTTCTTCACCGAAAACCAGGCTGGTGTGAATCCGCACGACAACATCAGCGACCTGGAGAGTGCGCGTATCATCACCAACCACGTCACCGAGGGACTGAAACTGGCCGAGAAATACAACCTGCCCACGGTCATCAAGGACTTCATCCGCACACACCACGGAAACGGAATGGCCAAGTATTTCTATATCAACTACAAGAATGCACACCCCGATGAGGAGGTCGACGAAGACCTGTTCAGGTACATGGGACCCAATCCGCAGACACGAGAGCAGGCCATCCTGATGATGTGCGATGCCGTAGAAGCCGCGTCCCGGTCCTTGCAGGAATATACGGAAGAAAGCATTGCCACGATGGTGAGCCGCATCATCGACGCACAGGTACAGGACGGCTACTTCACAGAGTGTCCCATCACCTTCCACGACATTTCACAGGCCAAGCAAATCCTCACCGAACGCCTGAAAAACATCTATCACACGCGCATCCAGTATCCCGAACTGAAGAAATAGCAACAGCCCACCGGCAAGCCGATAAACAGGACTTGCCGATGGGCTGATGAACTAATATAGTCTCTTTCTTACAGGTTGATCTCTACGCCTACGCCCAACACCTTGTTGGTACGGGTGAAGGTGTCGCTCACGCGGGGCTCCTCCGAGGTGACACGATCGTAGTTCTCGTAGTTGGTCTGGAAATAGGCGGCACTCACTTTCACATGGTCTGACACCTGATATTTGAATCCCAGCCCCAAGCTGTAGGAGTTCACGACGAAAGACATGTCGTTCATGTAGGCATCGGTAAGCTGATAGCGTGTCAGCTGACCGCCGCCCGACACCGTCAGTTTGTCGGTAATGTCCCACTCGGCACCTGCGAGATACTCGTTGGTGCCACCGTCGAGCAGATCCTGGCTGTTGTTATACCACGTCACGTTCTTGTCATAGAAGTGATGGTAGCCCAGATTCAGGCGCACAGCATCGGAAATCTCCCACTGGGCACCAATGGCCAGCTGGGCAGGCGCATCCTCCGACACCTTCTCTCCGTCACGGTACTTGTTGACGGCGGGAATCTCGCTGGCCTCATTGAGCGTAGATTCGTTCTTCATGTGCATCGGGGTCTTGAATTCGTACTTCGCTGCCAGGTTGAAACGGCCGAAACGATAGTCGATGCCAAGGACAGGGGCAATGCCGAGACCCGTCTGATTGCACAGCAAGTTGACTCCCTCGGAGTATTTCTGCAAGGCGTTCATGCTATCGCCGGTACCCTGCAACGTGCTGCGTGAGGCTTCGAGCTGCGCCTTGGCGGCCGTCAGGTCGGCCGGAGCCGGCACACCGGCAGCTTCATACTGTGCAATACCGGCATTGACTTTCGCCAGTTTGTCATTAACTGCCATCATTCCGCCGTCGACCATAGCCGTTGCCGACTGCAAGAAACTGCCAAAGTTCATATAGCCGTTGGCCGTCTTCACTTGGATATTGCTAATCTTGGCCTTATAGACAGCATCGCCGTAGAGCAGGCGCAGACCACCGTAGACCGAAAGATTCTTGTTGATCTTATAAGCGGCACCAAGCTGGAAACCGAAGTAATACTGCCGCCCCTGCATATAGCCGTCCATGTCGTAGCCCGACACACCGGGCGCAGGCTGTCCGAGGGCTGCTGCAATCTGGTCGAGGCCCCCCAACTGATGGGCAATGCCTCCGACGACGCTCTCAAACGATCCCAAGCCGTCGGCAAACTCACACTTGCCGCCACCGCCGGGTACCGAAAAGTTGAACTGGATGCTCCAGTCGCCCTTGTTATAAGCTGCCTGCAAAGAGGGAATGATGGGCGCATCGGCCACACCTTCAAAAGTCTTCACGTTGTTTCCGCCGTTTTTGCGCCCCAAGGCAAAAACCGGATTGGTAGAGGTAATGGTTCGCGTCTGGTGCGCATATTGCCAGTTGAAGGCCAGATGCAGTCCCTCGGGCAGGAAAACGACACCTGCGGGGTTGCTGTAAACGCCATCGAGACCGATGGCACCGTCGCGCGCCGGATTGCGAAGAAAGTCAATACTTTGGTTGGTATTAGTAAGAATACCACCTGCGAAGGCTGTTGATGCTGTCAGCAGCAGTACAGCCGCACAACTTAAAAAACGTTTATCCATTTTAAAATACCTATATGAAATCGGCTGCAAAGGTATAGGTATTGCGCTACATATTCATTATTTATGCCTTTTGTTTAACATTTATTAAGCACAAAAACCTCTTTTTTGTGCAAAATGCTTGATTTAGCGCAAGCGTTTTTGCACATTTCCATCTTTTTCGTGCGAAAAACATGCTGAGAAATGCCTCTATGTAAACTCGGGAAACCGCTCTCTTCATTGCCAGCCGAAGAAGGCTGAAAGGACGTAAAGAATTGTCCTGCAAGGAGAAACGACAACACGCAAATAAAAAACAGCTGCCTTTGGATAAAAAGCAGCTGTTTTTGCAGGATATATGGTGTCAGTCTTCCCACGGGGAATAGCTCTGCCAGTATTCTACCGCGGTTTCTTCAGTTTCTTTCTCGTAGTCGTTAAAGACCACTTCTTTGGCAGCTCCGTCGCCGTCATACTCCGATTCACTGATGAATCCGCCTGGTGTCTGCATGCACTCTGTAGCCATCGTCACCAGTTCGGTCTCCGGCCGTTCGTAGGCCAGCTTCATGCCGGCCACGCTATTTGCTTTGTTCTTTTTCATTTCTACTGCTGGTTTCTGATGACTACTTTCTTTCCATTGATGATATAGATGCCGTCGGGGAGCTGGATGAGTGCCTGACGACTGTTATCGGTGCTCACCTTGCGTCCGTCGATGCTATAGACGGGCAGGAGCGACTCCAACTGTTCGTCGCTGAGGCCACGGATGCCATCAGCAACAGGCTCGTCGTCTGGCTGTCCAGGGCCAATGGAAGGTTCATCGTCGGTCGGCTGTGTCGGAACCACGGCCGGTTCCTCGTCTATGAAGATGTTAATCTTGGACGGCACAGCCCCCTGTGGTGTAAAGTAAGTGCGGAACGGCAGCACACGTCCATTCGACGAGAGCCTGATCTGGAACGTCTCCTTGTTTGTCTCGCCTCCGGGTATCACATAAATCTTGGCATCTGCCGTAGTGTGTATGGTCTGATAGGTTCCCGTCAGACTGAATCCTTCAGTGCCGGAAGGTGCTGGAACGAAGTTCATCGTAGCCACATCACCGATATTTACAGGCTCATAACTGCTTGGCGGTGTGTCGAACCACAGCAGATAGGGCACATCGGCTTGCAGGGTAAGTCCCTCCGCCGTTTCAGCCACGCGCTGGAAAGTCAGCGTCAACGTTCCGTCGTTCTCGGTCTGTGCGTTCAACGTATATGCCTCAGGCTTATTGCCGACGAGCATCGTGGTGAACGGCAGAATCTGCGTAGCCCAGGTGCGTGCCGAAACATTGCGGTTCTGATAGGAAACCTTACCCACCAACGGTTTCACGGAGGTATTGAGGCTGTAGTCCTTGGTCTTGCTGCCGTTGCTGTCAAGGAAGACTAGGCCGCCCGTGTTGGCCACATAGTTCGTTCCATCCTTATAGATGGCATTGACTTCGGCCATCGTTGCCATCTGTGCAGCCGTTCCCACAAAGAGCGCATTCGGATTCTGCAAGTCGCCACGAGTAATGTTCCACGTTGCAAGGTTCAATGCTGTCACATCGTAGGCAGTAGCCTTCACCTGCGCATCAATCTCCTTGAAAGCGTCATTGTCCCATGTACCGCTGAGCTTATGCACCCCATTTGCATCTGCTCCTTCGTCAACAAGGGTTCCCTGCTCCTTAATCGTGTAATAGACATAGTCCGATATATTATTCCCATTGACTTGATCTATCCACTTAGCGCGGAACTTCAACGTTGTACCATAATCATAGCCCGTCAGCGTTTGTGGCATCACTCCCACTTCTTTGAAGCCATTTGTCTCGTCCCACAGCCATGCTCCGACAAGACCTACGAATTCATTGGGATTCGTACATACAAAATTGATGGTGACATCAGTACCATTTTGGGTAATTTCATAAGTGTACTTCAGTCCGAACTCCGTTTCGCCTCCTTGAATTGCCTCTGCCGTCGTAAACTCACCGGTAAGCGTTCCGGAAGTGTTTCCGCTGGCATCAGTGGCGGTAATGGCGTAGGTGTAGGTGGTCAGAGCCGAGAGAGCACTTACGTTGAGCGTAGCATTCTGTCCGCTGGTGGCCGATGCGGTGGGCGTTGCAACCTGTTCGTTGGTCGTCTTGTTGCGGATGACAGCATTGTAGGTGATGGTGCCACCGCTGTTATCGGTCGTCGTCACGATAATGGCGGCCGTGCTGGCTGTCGCCGACACGCTGCCGACGAGTTGCGGCGTTGCCGGTGCTGTGACATCGGACGATAGCGTGGTCACGTTGACGGCTTCCGACTTGGCCGATGTGTTTCCACTGGCATCCGTTGCCGTAGCAGTGATGGCATAGGTGGTGCCTGCCGTGAGCTCCGCCAGGTCGTATTGCACCGTCGTTCCGCTCTTACCGCTGACCGTTCCGGCCTCTACATTATTTATATATATAGTATAGGTAATCGTTCCGTTGCTGTCATCAGTTGCCGTCAGGCTCATACGGGCCGACGTTTCCGTCACTGATGCATTGTTCAGCGTCACCGTAGGCACGACCGGAGCAGTCTCGTCGACAACAGGATCCTCAGGATTGGGGTCTTCGCCCGACTCTTTCGGGTTCAGATTCCGATAGAAGAACACATTGTCGAATTGCAGTTCATTGCCTTGGCGTGCTCCCGCATCAAAGACGATGAAGTCGCCGCCATACTCAGCTGCACCTCCGCCGTTGTTCAGCAGGTTGCCCGAAGTGGCCACTTCTTTGAGTTTCGATACAGGAATATCAAAGTTATACCACTCTCCATTTCTTCGGAAGTCGGTAAGAATGCCCGCCGCACCATTCTTTCCTATGGAAATCTTAGCATCTCCGCCTATGGTCAGCGTATAGTCAACATGAGTCAGATAGTCTTCTGCCCTCATCGCAAAGTGGAGATAATACTCGTGGCCGTCTGCATCTACTTCGTCCAGCATCGACAAGTCCACTTTATCACCCGTAAACTGATAGGCCACATTTCCCCAACCCTTACCCAGCAAGCGGAAGGAATGGTATGCTTCGGCCAGACCAAAGGAATTGACAGCTGTCGTGGCTGCTGCCTCAGCGAAAGTGGGCTGAGGAGGTGTTTCGTAGTCCGTCATCCAGATGTTCAGTGCAGGCTTACCAGTGTAGTCGGCGCGTATTTTCCCGTTCATCAACGCCTTTTCGCCGGCACCGACATCAATCAACACATAGTTGTCTCCGTCTGCTATGTTGAAAGTTGAGCTTCCACCACTCATGGCCGCAGTGACATACTTACCCAGTTTCGTGTCCGTATCGGCACCGGCATTCGGATTCATCGTGTCGTTCTGATAGAAGAACACATTGTCGAATTGCAGTTCATTGCCCTGCTTTGTGCCAGACGAGAGCGTAAGGATGTTACCATTAAAGGCCGTCTCATTATCGAAAAGCGGGTCGGCCATCAGTTTGAGAGCCTTCACGGGTATATCGAAGGCATACCACTGACCGTCACGCTTGTAATCGCCAAGGCTTGGAATGCCACCACTGGCATTGCCGATCATAAACTTCACATTGCCGATGGTCACCGTCTGTCCCACATGCTTGAGATAATCGTTTCCCTTCATGGCGAAATGGAGCCAATAAGTGTCGTCAAGCATCGACAGGTCGCGAGCCGTTTCGAACTTCACGCCCATGCCAGACCAGCCCTTTTCAAGCACCACATAGCTGTAATACCCCTCGTTGTAGCCGAAAGAATTCTGCAGGCCTGCCGTATTGACTTCCGAATAGGTAGCATTGGCACCATCCCAGATATACAAAGCCTGATTGATTCCGTCCACATTATAGTCAGCGCGGATGTTTTCGGCCATGCGTGCTTTCACTTGGTCGCTGACCATAATGGGAACATAGTTCTTTCCGTTCTCGAAATCAAACGTACTTGTCCCCCCCCTAAGTGCCTCGGAGCCATAGTTGCCCAACTGAGTGTATGCGTCAGTTGTCGGAATGTCGGGAATCGGGGTCGTACTCTTATAGAAAAAAATATTGTCGAATTTCAATGGCGTGCCGGCAACGCCTCCACTACCGAATGCCACCACGTTGCCCTCGTATTGAGCGGCATTGGTAAAGAGGTCGCCCGTGGTCAAAGTCTTCAACCACTTCACAGGAATATCGAAGTAATACCATCTGTTATCCCTTGGGTAGTCGCCCAAGACCACGGAATTACCATCCGGTTTTCCAATGACAAACGAGACGTTTCCGATGGTAATCGTATGCGAACGGTGTTCCAACAGGTCGTTCCCCTTCATGGCAAAGTGGAGAATGTAGCTGTCGTCTATCATGGAAAGGTCTTTACCTCCAGAATTTTTGGCAGAGGCAAAGCCCATGCCCGACCATCCTACGGTTCCCACCTTGAAGGAAGAATATCCTTCCTGGAAACCGAAGGAGTTCACACCCGTAGAGGCATTATATACATAGGTTTCACTCCAGATCCACAGAAAATGCTTCGTTTCGTCCACATTGTAGTTCTTCAGCGTCCGGTCGCGGAGCATATCCGTCACACCTGTACTTGTACTGATAAGCACATAGTCTGTACCTTTTGTCGGATCAAAAGAAAACTGATTGTTATCGTCCAGCGCACGCGTACCGAACTGGCCGGGATCCGTGTCCGGATCAGAACCGATCTCATCGGTGTCGCCGTCTTCGTCCGCCACTTTGAAGGTATAAGCATCATCCTCTTCCGGCTGACAGATGCGCACCCAGTCCACTTTCATCTGCGCAGGCATCGGAGCCGTTATGCCATTAGGGTCATAAATCCCCGGAAACATACCTCCTACGGCCAAGTTGAAAAGGATGTGGAAGTTCTTATGGAAGTAGTAACCAGGATCCTGATCAGTGGTAATACCATTGATTCCCATTTCATAGTAAGGCGTTGCATGGATACCACCCTTACTACGGTCCACATACATGCTCACCTTCTCTTCCGTCCAGACCAAGGTAAAGGTATGGTAGTTGCCATCCTGCAAGCTGCCATATTCATCCGTAGCATGCGCATAGTTCGGATAGCCGCCGTTAACATAGTATCCCCAGTGGCAGGCTCCATTGAAATACTTGTCCTGCCGACCGTTAAATCCGTTCTGATTACCCATCTCCAAGACATCCACCTCGCCACATTGCGGCCACGGATGGGTACCAATGTTCTCACCAAGCATCCAGAAAGCCGGCCAGAGACCATTGGCTGTATTAGGCAAGAGGATGCTGGCCTCAAGCTTACCATGGGTGAAAAAGATCTTGCCTCTGGAATTGATGCGGCCGGAAGTAATCTGCCTGCCTCCGTTGGGGGTTCGCGATGCCGTGAGAATCAGGTTTCCCCCACTCACGCTGACCCCTTCGGGACCATAATACTGCAACTCGTTGTTGCCACCGCCGCTGCTGTTTTGCTCAATGTTCCAGTTGTCTGCGTTGAGCTCCGTACCATTGAAGTCATCGCGCCACACTTCCGTCCAACTCTCATCGGCATACTGTGCCATCGCACTGAGTGTAGACATGGAAACGAAAAGTACCGCAACAAATCTTGTTGATAATCGTTTCATATTCATGACTTAAGTTAGGTAATAGTTATTTTCGCCTGCAAAAATACAAAAAAATATGGATTCACAACTACAGTGCATTCACTTTTGTACAAAAAAATGACCGACTGCACCACAAAGAGGGGCACAGACGGTCATTTTCTCTTGCAAGATACAGCATCACATGGGGCATCCGTGTTCGCTGTCGTCGGGCAGATAGGCACTCAGCACACGCCCCATGCGGTTCAGTGCCTCGCGCAGTTGCGACCGCGGACAGGCGATGTTCAGCCGCAGGTAGCCTTGCCCGGCACGCCGCCCATACATCGTTCCGCTGTTCACCATCACCTTTCCTTCCTTCAGGAGCAGCTCCGTGGCCTCGTCAGAAGTCAGTTCCACGGCCGTGATGTCTATCCACACCAGATAGGTTCCCTCCAGCCGCAGCACCTCCATGCGCGGAAAATACTCCGCAAAGAACGCTTTCACCTCCTGATAGTTGTCCCACAGATAGGCATTGAGCTCCTCCAGCCAGGCCTCTCCGCTGTTGTAAGCCGCCTCCAAGGCTATGGGACCGAAGGGATTCACGTCGCACACCTCATTGATATTAACGGCACGGTTGATGCGTCGCCGCCAGGTGGGGTTCTTACAGATGATGTTGGCAATCTGCAAACCAGCGATGTTGAACGCCTTCGAGGGTGAGTTCAGTACCACGCTGTTGTCCAGACAGGCCTCGCTGACAGCCGCAAAGGGCGTGAACGTATGTCCGGGCATGATGAGTTCGCAGTGGATTTCGTCACTCACCACACGCACGCCGTGGCGCAGGCAGATGTCATTCATCCGCTGTAACTCCTCCTTGGTCCACACGCGTCCGGCCGGATTGTGCGGGTTGCAAAGCAGGAAGACGGTCGTTTTCTCGTCGGCACACTTCCGTTCAAAGTCGTCAAAGTCAACGACATAGCTGTTGCCTTCGCGCCGCAGCGGATTCTCGGCCACCTCACAGCCGTTGTTCTTGATGCAAGAGAAGAAACAGTTGTAGACCGGAGTCTGCACCAGCACCTTCTCACCGGGCAGGGTCAGAGCCTTGAGGGCACACGAAACGGCAGGCACCACGCCCGAAGTATACAAAATCCAGTCCTTGTCGATGCGCCATCCGTGCCGCCGTGCAAACCAGTTCTGCACGGCTTCGTAGTAACTGTCGGGCACCATCGTATAGCCAAACACGCCATGGTCCACGCGCCGGCGCAACGCCTCGATGATGGGCGGAGCCACCCGGAAATCCATGTCGGCCACCCACATGGGGATGACACCCTCTTCCTCGGCCTCGTCCCACTTGTAGCACCCCGTGCCACGACGGTCAACGGGTTCATCGAAATGATATTTTCCCATAGCTCTTTCCTTATGCTTCTCTGGTTTCTATCACGCAGTCGTGCGGCTGCTTGGCAAATTCGTCGTAGGTGACACGCCCGATGGCATCGGCCGTGATACGTCCCGTGCGCGGGTTCTTAATCTCCGTGATGCTGCCGCGGATGGTTGCCTGCACGTCGCTGTCCTCGAAAGCGCGGTCGCAGGCAGCATCGAACGTACAGTCTTCGAGCACCAGTCCCTCGGCATAGCAAAGGGGCTGCTCACCCGCAATGTGGCAGCGCACAAGGCGTACGTTCTTTGAATGCCAGGCCAGATACTCCCCGTCGATGGTGGAGTCATAGATGGTCACGTTCTCACACTCCCAGAAAGAGTCTTTCGTCACAATCTTCGCGTGGTGGATCTCCACGTCCTTGCAATACTGGAACACATATTTCGAGTCGCTCTCCAAGCCGTCCACATACACGTTCTTGCAATACATGAAGGGATAGGTGCCCTCGTGGAGCCGCACATTGCGAACGGTGAGGCCGTCAATGTTCCAAAACGTCTCGTCGGCATCGTTGATGGTGACATTCTCCAAGGTGAGGTTCTTCATCTCGCGGAACAGCTTGGGTGCGTCAATGACGGTGTCGCGCATCGTCATGTCGTTCGAATACCAGATGGCCGACCGCGAACCCACTTCGAAATAACAATTAGTGATGACACTGCCGTCCACATGCCACCACGGATACTTGCCGATGAAGCGGCAACCGTCGGCCTCGACATGGCGGCAACACTTAATTCCCGATTCGCCTTCCGTGATCGTCACGTTCTCCAGGCGTGTATCTTGAATGCCAAACAGAGGGCGCTCGCCCCCGAATGACTGGTCTTTAATGATATTCATCTTGTCTGTCTGATAGATAAGAATTTGTTGCTCTTTATATATAATATAAGGTATAAAATACAAAAAACATGCCAAAGACAAGCTGTCGCACCCCACTCACCCATTTTGTCAGTATCACCCGATACCCCGTTGAGCTCCAACCTCCCCTCCACGGAGGCTTACTCTTCTCCAATCGGGCCCAGCCTGCTTCCCCTATAAGCCGCTGTTGTTCTCCAAGTAAGCCTTAGTCTTTCTCCAAGTGAGCCTCAGTCGCGACAATTTTTAATTTATTTTTTGAGAATTAATAATTTATTTTTTCTCAAAAAATAAATTAAAAATTCCTACCACTTCAATACACTTAGTAAACCTTTGAGCCTCAACGACTTACAAAGGAGGCGCAAACGCGAGAAAAAACCGTTACGACGACAGAACAAGTCCTTGCCTTCTCAGCATCCGCTGTTGTCGCAACAGCACAAAAAAAGCTCTCCCGAAAACCGGGAGAGCCGTCAGGTTGCATACAGTTATTTACAAATTCGGGTTGATTTCATTCCATTTGGCAATCTCGGGAACGATGTTCAGTTCAACCAGCTCATCGCGCATCTTGCACAGGTGCTCGTAGCTCTGATCCAGTTTGGCGTTCTCCTCTGCCGTACCCTGCGGCACTTCAAAGTGTGCACCCGTGGTATCGAGGGTCGTCTTCATGGCCATCATGATGTGGTTGTACTTCTCTGTCTGCACATAAGTACCGACGGGGAAGCGGAAAGGCTCACCGCCCATGACCGAACGGATCATCTCTACCGACAGATAAGCGGGGCTCTGGAAGCTGGAACGGCCGCGCAGCTCAATGATCTTGGCTCCACCCTGAGTCACGTCCTTCTTCATCTGCTCCCATTCGTCAGCCGGGAACTCGTCGGTTCCAATGATGTCAGTCAGCTTGCGACCTGCAATCTCCACATGACTGCCGAACACTGCCATCTGCTCGCCGTGTCCGCCGTAGGTTGCGCAACCGCTGATCTCGTTCTGCATCACGCCGAACTTCTTGGCCAGTGCACTCTGCAAGCGAGTGGTGTCAAGTGCAGCGAGGGTTGTCACCTGGCTGGGTTTCAAGCCGGAATAGAGCAGTGTGACGAGACCGGTAAGGTCGGCGGGGTTGAAGATGATTACCACATGCTTCACGTCGGGGCAGAATTCCTTGATGTTCTTGCCCAGACCTTCTGCGATTTCGCAGTTACCCTTGAGCAGGTCTTCACGAGTCATACCTGCCTTACGGGGTGCACCGCCTGAAGAAATGATGTACTTGGCATCGGTGAAGGCTTCCTTCACGTCGGTGGTAGCGGTAATCTTCACATCGTTGAAGCCGCTCTGGCGCATCTCTTCAGCCACACCTTCGGGTGAGAAAACATCATAAAGACAGATATTACTTGTCAGACGCATAGTCAAGGCCGTCTGAACCATGTTGGAACCAATCATGCCGGCAGCACCGACAATGACGAGTTTGTCATTTGTTAAGAATCCCATAGCTTTTATTATTTAATGTATGATTTTTATTTTCCACCGCAAAAATACGAAAAAAAGCTGTATCAACGCCCATCCTCCACCCATTTCTTTTGTTATTTATTCTAAAAAGACGGCTCTGGAGGCTACTTTCGGGCTGTTTTGGCAGAATTTTCTGCGGATGTGTAAAGCCGAGGATGCAATTCTTTGGGATTTCTTGGCCGTTTCGGAGAAAGTTCCTATCTTTGTAAAAATTAGACATTGGCAACATGACGGCACAACGATTGGAAGCCCTACGGGCAATGATGCAGGAGGAAAGCATGGGTGCTTTCGTCTTCATGGGAACGGATCCGCACCACGGAACGCGAACGGCTCCACACTGGAAGACGGCCCAATGGATTTCGGGATGCGACATGCCCGGAATCATGGTGGCAGTGACACAGACCAATGCTGCTTTGTGGACCGACAGCCGACAAGCCGACGTGGCCGAAACACAACTGCACGGCACGCCATTCATCGTGATGCGAAGCGACCGGGAAGGTACGCCGACCATCGCGCAATGGCTGGGCAGGCAGCTGCGCGACGCAGACAGCAAGGAAGTGGGGCTCGACGGCATGAGCACTCCTTATGAAACGGTGGAAGACTTCAAGCTGTCGCTACGCCGGGAAGGCGGCCTGACACTCAGGACCAATCTGGATGCAGCGGAACGGATCTGGAAGGACCGCCCCGCAACGGTTCAGGGAACGCTCGTCGCAGAACCGTCAGAGAAGGAAGCGAAACCAGTCCGTGAGACCCTGACACGCCTTCGCCGCGCCCTACGCCTCCGTCATGCCGACGGGATGCTGATTTCGCATACGGACGACATTGCATGGGCACTCCACCTGCGCCCCGCCGACGGCGAAGGCAAGACGATGACTGCCTGCTACCTGCTCATCGCCTCCGAGAAAGCTACGCTCTTCATCGACGGCAAGGCTCTCTCGCCCACCGCCGTGGCTCACCTGCAAAGCGAGGGCGTGGCAACGGCACCCTATGCAACCATCGGACAAGGACTGGAGGACTACTTTGAATACAACATCTTGCTGGATCCGGAAGAAACCTGCCACACGCTCTATCGGAAAGTGACACGTCAGGTCGTGGCAGAACCGTCGCCGATAGCCATGCTGAAAGCCCACGCTGATGACACAACGATGGTTGCACCGATGGCAAAAGAACAAAACGAGACAAAGAAAAAACAACGTATGGAAAAGGAAATCAAGAAACCGAGCGGCTGTCTGGCCGCTGCCGGATGGACCTTGCTCATCATAGGTGCCATCATCATGGGAATCTCGCTGCTGGGAATCCTCTCTGAAGCGGACACGCTGAATGAACCCGACGAGCCAAGTCACCCCGTTGCCGTAGAAACGGAGGACTCTCTGGGTGTGGGCAGGCTTCCCTCAGGCGAGTGGTTCGACATAGACAGCATCAGCGGAGACACAATCATCGTTGAAACGGGCGACCCTTATGCCTATTACCCTACCAAACACGGAAAGGCGGAGATAGGAATGGCACTGGGCATCGTCTTTTTCTTCATCGGAGGAGCTCCCTTCGCCATCGGTCTCGCTTTGGTCATCTACTATCATAACCGCAGCCGGAAGGCGTGGCACCAGATGCAGAAAGCCTTGAAAGCCCATCGGAAAGAGCAGGAAGCTCCGGCCGGGCCAGAACCATCAGGAACGGAGGAGGAACTATAGCGGGTCTACGTCGTAATAGACCTGCAACGCACCATAGCGCGGGTCCTTCATCAACTGCGACTGCACTTGACGAAGGCACTCGCGCACGTCTTTCAACGGCAGACCGTTCTCCAATTTGAGAACAATCTTACGGATATTCAACTGCTTCACACGCGCCACGGCAGGTTTGTCGGGTCCCAACACCCGATCGGCAAAGTACGCCCGCAGCCGGCTGCCCATCTCATAGCCCGCAGAATCGACCACCGGATCCTTCCGGTGTTTGAGATACACATAGACAAGACGGTAGAACGGTGGATAGCGGAAGTCGCGACGTTCTTCGAGCAAGTCCTGATAGAAGGTCGGGAAGTCGTTGGCCACTACCTGCCGGATGACCGGCAGGTCGGGACTCTTGGTCTGAAGCACCACCAATCCGCGTCGCCCTTTGCGGCCGGCACGTCCGGCCACCTGCGACATCATCATAAACGCATGTTCATAGGCACGGAAGTCGGGATAGTTCAACATGCCGTCGGCATTCATAATGCCTACGACGGAAACGCGGTCGAAGTCCAACCCCTTGCTCACCATCTGCGTACCGATGAGCAGATTGGTCTTGCCCATCGAGAAATCACGGATGATGCGCTCGTAGGCCGAGCGTGTCCGGGCTGTGTCAAGGTCCATGCGTGCCACCCGCGCGTCTGGAAAAAGGACGCGAACCTGGTCCTCTATCTTCTCCGTTCCATATCCACGACCGCGCAGTTCCGTCCCCTCACAGCATGGGCAGGCCGTCGGCACCTTGTAGGTATAGCCGCAATAGTGGCAGGTGAGCACATTCAGATTCTTATGCAGGGTGAGCGACACGTCGCAGTGTTCACACTTGGGCACCCATCCGCAGGTCTTGCACTCGATCATCGGCGCAAAGCCGCGGCGGTTCTGGAACAGGATGACCTGCTCGCCACGCTCCAGTGCCTCCCTGACTGCAGTCAGCAGGAAGGGCGAAAACGGTCCGTTCATCATCTTCCGGCGTTGCAAGTCCTTCGTGTCAACGACGCGTATCTCCGGCAGTTCAATTCCCTTGTAGCGTTCCGACAAGGTTACGAGTCCGTATTTGCCTGTCTGCGCGTTGTAATAGCTCTCCATGGAAGGCGTAGCCGTACCCAGAAGAACCTTGGTTCCATGCTCCCCGCCTCCCGAAAATGCCCCCATCATAATCGCGGCAGAACGGGCATGATAGCGCGGTGCAGGATCCTGCTGCTTGAAACTCGTCTCATGCTCCTCGTCGACGATGATCAGTCCGAGCCGCTGAAAAGGCAGCAGACAGGCAGAGCGAGCTCCCAGGATCACGTCGTAGGGATTCTGCGAGAGTTGTTTCTGCCAGATTTCCACACGCTCAGCATCACTGTACCTGGAGTGATAGATACCCAGACGACGGCCAAACACACGCCGCAGACGCTCCATGATCTGCACCGTCAGCGCAATTTCGGGCAACAGATAGAGCACCTGCCGGCCTTCGTCGATGGTTTTCTGGATGAGATGGATATAGATTTCGGTCTTGCCGCTCGACGTAACACCATGCAGCAACACCACGTTTTTCTTCAAAAACTGAAAGAGAATGCCGTTATAGGCTTCCGTCTGTACGGCATTCAAGGGCTTGATGTGATTCGGACAGGGGTCACCGCCGCCGTTCAGCCGCCCCACCTCGCGCGTATACTTATATAAGATGCCTTTGTCTATCAGCGCACGCAGTGCCGCCGGCGTAGCCAACGAGGCATTCTGCAACTCCTCACGGGTGACGGTCTCCGCCTCTGCGGCCAATTCCAGATAGGTCAGGAGCACCTTCTGCTGAGCCGACGAGCGTCGCAACAGGTCCAAAGCAAGGTGCTGCGCCTGCTCGGAGCGGAAGGATTCGGTCAGTGCCACGCATGTTTCCACCTTCGGACGATAGCCGTCTTCTGCTTTCAGACCTGCCGGCAAGGCCGCTTTGTAGACTTCTCCGATGGGCGACATGTAATAGTCGGCCATCCACTGCCACAGACGCAACTGGCTTTCGAGCACCACCGGCTTCTCGTCGAGTACCTCCCAGATGTCTTTCACCTTCAGGCTGTCGTCCACGGAGTCGCGCAATGCCATCACCAGTGCCGTATAGCTCTTCGACTTGCCCAAGGGAACGACCACGCGTACGCCCCGCTGCACCTGTGGGCACAGCTTTTCAGGCACGCCGTAGGTGAACAGGCCCTCCAACGGCAGTGGTAATATCACGTCTACATATTTCACAGATTGCAAAGTTACGATTAAGTGAGCAAAAAGCCAAATGTATTTGAGCTTTTCCGAACGCAAGTAACTTATTCAGAGTCCCTATTTCGTGGCGGAATTTTGTCTGTTCTCTTAACCCACTGAGGCTCAGCGAGTTAGAAAACGGGCTTCAGTGGGTAGAATTTTTAATTTATTTTTTGAGAATTTTTAAATTAAAAATTGAGAATTAATAAATTAAAAATTGTCGCGACTATGGCACTTTCGGAAAACGGGGGTGGCACTTTCGGGAGAATACGAGGGCTTTTCGGGCAAATGGCAAAGCCTTTTCGGGAAATAGAACCACGCTCACTCGGGAAAACGATGGTTTATACTTCTCCCCTTGTAAACTTCTACTGAGGGGCTTTCAAATGGGCGTTGGAACATCCTGCAAGCCCACTAAAAAAACTGACCAGACGGGCATCACTGCGGGTCTGGCCATTCACTACAAATAAAAACTCAAACAAAAATATAATATTACATACTCAAAAATTCCATCGTTACACGACGCAGAACCACTCCATGTGGCTACCTGCCCGTCCATCTATGCCCAATATAGGGACACGGAATGGCACAAGGCACCATGCGTCTCTGTCATCTATTTATCTTTTTCTGTTTTTTCTTCATTCATGCAAGGCATCCCATAATCCCTTCAATCCACATGAAAACATGGAAAGTGGAAGGCTGACGGGTTGTCTTTCCCTTTCTGATCACAAGAATATCGTAGAAGTCAACTTAAAAACGAACTGTCTTCCGCCCCGTATTTGCGGAGAAAGCGGTCGCGTTTCCTTGTGCATGCATGGAAATTTCCTAGGTTTCAACTTGCCAAGAATTGGCTTAACGCTTCTTCAAATGACCAATCTACATGAAAGCCGCAGGTCTGGAACCGACTGGCTTCGGCTACAAAGGTAATCATTTCCTTTTAAAATGCAAGCCTTTGGGGCATTTTTTTACAAAAAAACTACCACTTATACTGCAAAAAGGGAAGGAGTGATAGTTTTTGAAGAAGAGAAAGAAGAAAAACGGAACTGATTTGTAAGCCATGGAGAAGCGATACAAAAAAACGACGGCTCCCGTCCGCCCGGAACAGAAGCCGCCCTTTTTGCATATAGAGTCTTGATTGTATTGTTCGTCAAAGGGTTTTACTTGAATCAGAAGAAGTAAGCTAAACCAATCTGCCAGGCATTGTTACGGGCGCGGATTGCCTTACCCTTGGTGATGATATCTTCACCGGTCTTGCCACAGGCAATGTTGTAATTGGCGGTCACCTGAAGGTGGTTAATGACGGATGCGCCTACACCGACGTTGATGGAGAAGTTGCTGGACTCCCACTCAAAGGTATCGCTAATCTGTTTCTTGTCACCTACGGTGAATCCGAACTGCGGTCCTGCGAAGGCAAAGACGCTGGCAGCACTGCCGAGACCCACACCATAGCGCACATTGATGGGCACCTGGATGCTGTTCTGCTTGAGTTTCTCGTTGGTTCCCTTGATCTTTGCGGAACGCTGGTCGAAGAGTGCTGAGCCGTCGAAGCTGAGTCCGGTGAGGGGTACAGCTACCTTGACCGTGGGACCTACGAAGAACCCACACTGGTTTTCGGCATCTAATACATTGCTTTTCAGGCTCATGTTGGTGACGTTGAGACCACCTTTGATACCGAACTTCACTTGTGCATTGGCCGGCATAGCCATGAAGGCGAGGGCCATGATTGCTAAAGTAAATGCTTTTTTCATACGCTTGTTTTTTAATATAAAAAGGGTATTGTCTTTGTTGCTTTCCTTTGTCGGCGTTTACGGCCAGTCCGCCGCGGGATGTGAGGCCACGCGGCGGTGTCGCCAGCCATAGACGGTGAGTCGGATGGTATCAGTGACGCTCGCGGCGTACGCTGACACGCGCACTGGAGGAGCCGCCTCCGCCACCGGAACTGCCGGCACGGCGCGTCCTCACGGTAGCCGGCTTGGTGCCACCGGAACCGCGGCGGCTGCGCGGACGCTTCACCTTGAGGTCCTTGTTGGCCTCGGCAATGCTGTCAAGAGAGTCTTTCTTCTGCTGTGCACCATAGATATTCTGCTCAAACTCTTTCAGTTCTCGCTCAATCTTCTGTTGCTCGGCAGTCATGGCAGAGTCGTTGGGACAGTATTGTGCCAGTGTGCGCCCCAGCATATTGGTGGTTTTATAAATCTTTCCACGATACTGGTTGGTGGTGAAGTAGTCGTCGACACTCATCGTGGCCGCATTGTTGAGGTCACTGGTCATAATCATCTGCTTGGAGAGGAACGGTGCCACATCGTCGTACTTGACCCAGAAGAGCGGATATTTCTGTTCGCTGTCGCCAAAGTCGTCCTCACGGTACATGATGGGGCAAAGAGCCACGACCTTGCGATGGAAGGTGGAAGTGCCTTGGTCGTAGTATGCGCTCTCCTTGAGGTAGTATCCCTTGACCTCGCGGGAAGGAATGTCGCTGTTGTCAAGGCGCAATCCGCGGTCGTTGCGCTCATAGTAGATGTGGTAGTTGTCGAGGAACTGCAACGGTTTGACGCGTGCGCTGTCGGAGAACACTTCGTTTCCGTCGAGCCGGTATTCGTAAACGTTGATGCCTCCGTTGCGCGCACCACGCATCATCAGCTTGAACAGATAGGTGAAGAGGTTCATCTGCGTGCCGATGGGTTCTGTGGGATAGTAGAGTCCGGCATTGGCATCCTCCTCCAGATTGAGTTCGCGGTAGATATCGCGCCTCCAGACCACATCCTCGGACATCTGCTGAGCCACGGGAAAGCTGATCTGCGCACGGGTGGTCATGTTGTTGACATTGCTCTGCTGCGCTTTCTGCTGCTGTTCGGCACGTCGGCGCGCCGGCTGTGCGTCTGCAACCTGAGCCAGACTGGCTACTAATAATATGAACAATATTCGTTTCATTGTCTCTTATCTATTATCTTATATCTCTGATCTATTATCTCTCTTACTTGACGATGACCTCCAAGGCTCCAGGCAACGTACGGGTGATGCCGTCGGGACCCGTGGCTGACACGCGGGTGATGTAGAACCGCTTATTGCGCGACAAGGAACGGAACATCTCCTTCTGTCGGGCGGAGAACGAAGCACCGGCAGAGGCTACCGGAACGGCGTTGCCCATGTTGTCGTAGAAGACGGTTTCGAAGCTGTTGACACGGAACTCGATGTCAAGCAGGCCGTCGTCGATGGCCGCCTTGATGCCCCCGGCACTCATAATGCTCGACTTGGCCAGTCCGCCACCCTTGAAACGATTGGTGCCCATGGCGATATAGGCTGTCGGATCGGGCAACTTGCGCACCTTAAAGGTGAACGAACCGACACTGGCTCCCTTCGCCGAGACGTTGAACGTCACGTCCTGCCCCACTGCCGAGGGTACGGCTACATAGTGGCCGGGGCTGACGGAAGTGAGCGAACCGCCCGTCATGCTCACAGATACAGAACTCTGCGGTGCATTGGACACACTGACGCTGATCGGGTTCCTATAGCCGGCATAGAGAACGTTCATCATATCGGCCGTCAACGTGGCTCCCGTAGGTGCCAACGGTGGCGCGACGACCTGATATTTCTGGTTGAAGTCACGGCGGAGCGTATTGCCTGCCACATCATGCGTAAGGATATAGCCCGTGAAATTATACTCACCCACGCCACCGACATTAAAGGAATAGGTGTCGCCCGTGATTTTCTTACCATTGACATAGACCTCAGGTACCTGCGTTGTGTCTACGGCTGCCATCACCATCTTGGCCGTCAGCTGGTCGCCGGGGAACAGTTTCGTGGCACTGGGTACGACAAACGCTTCGAGTTTGTTGACCCGGATGTCCTTGAGTCCGATATTAGCCACAAGCGTATGGAGCACTTCGCCCTCGGCATAACGTACATCGCTCTGCAGTTTAGACAACAGCGTGATGGCCGCCGCACTGGGCATGTCCTCAAACATATACTCTTCCCAGTTCTTGCCGAGCGTATTCTCGCGTTTGGGAACCTCCGTCGAAAGATTGTTGGCGATGATTTCCTTCTGCGTCTTATCCGTAATGAAGGTAAGGATCTTGTTCCGATAGGCATTGATGGCCTCGTACAGCTTGCGTCCCTGACCCGTACCGGGTGCCAGCATCACATGACTGGCTGCCTCAAGGTTGTCCTTGTTCTCTATGTTTCTAGGATCTCCATCCTTGCCATCGGCTTCACGCGCAATCAGGAGTTTGAGATTCTCCGCGTAATTGTAAAGCGAATCGCTCATGTCCTTTACCATCGTGGCTTTCTCGAACCATTGGCGGACCTTGGCGGGATTCTTTTTCATCTGCGCTTCGAAGTCATCGTAGATGGCTTGGTTCTCCTTGCTGGAGCTGGCCGTAGTCCGGCGCAGGCTCTCCTCCACAATGGAGAAGCCGTTGAGCACCTCCGTTGAGATGTTCAGCGCAAGCATTGCCATGAGGACGACGTACATCAGGTTGATCATCTTCTGGCGGGGAGATACCGGTCTTTTCTTTATTGCCATTTCGTTGTACTTATTCTATTTAAGATTTACCTAAATCTGCGGAGCGGCACCGGGCGCAGCCACTCGCATGTTGACGGTCATCGCCTCGATCATGCGGCCGTAGATGCTGTTGAGCTGTTCAATGAGCGATGCCATTTTGCGGGTCTGTTCATTGATATGATCAATGGTTCCCACCTGTTGGCTGGCCGCTTTAAGCTGCATTTCGTAGATTTTGGTAATACCGGTAAGTGTCCGGTTGAGGTTCTCCATCTCTTCGGAGTCTCGTGTGAGACGTTCGCTTTGTGCGCTTACCTTGCTCAGCATCTCGGTGAGGGAGTTGAGGGCATCCACATAGTTGCTCTGCGCCTCGGCCATCTCTGGCGTATTCTCCTGCTGCTGAGCCATCCACACATTTGCTTGTTGCTGCACGGCAGCGGCAATCTGTCCTGCCTGAGGAGCAGGCTGCGGCTGTTCGCCGGCAGGAGCCACGCTTTCTCCGCTGGCAGGCTGCATCGCCGGCGCATGGCCTCCGCCACCGATGATTATCGTACCACCTCCGGCAACTCCTCCGGCAACCGTCGGCTGCACGGCAGGGGTCTCCACCACGATGGCGTTTCCTTCCTCGTCGTAGGCCGCGGGAGCCTCATCATCTTCCCGTTCTACCAGATGCGTTGGCAGTTCGCGTCCTTCTGCCGTCTTGTCGAACGGCCGGTCGAAGGCAGAGAGGAAGAACACGACCACCTCCGTTCCCATTCCGAGGAACAGCATGAAGTTAGCTCCCGGCAGGTGAGTCAGTTTAAACAGGGTACCGGCAATCACAATAGATGCACCCCAGCTGTATGCGTAGTTCAGGAACGTCTGTCCCGGCACGCTATCCATCCACCTTTGCAGGCGATAGACGATGTTGAATTTGCTATATTCCGTCATTTCT
This sequence comes from uncultured Prevotella sp., assembly GCA_946184025.1. Lineage (GTDB taxonomy): Bacteria > Bacteroidota > Bacteroidia > Bacteroidales > Bacteroidaceae > Prevotella. Next base: position 15,033 of record CAMHEA010000002.1, on the reverse strand, counting down.
ATTTCCTCTTCTTACTACTCTTCTTATTCTGTTTTGCTGCCTCACTCGACGAGCTGGCCAGACTGCGCACACAACGGAAGCCGATGTAGGAGCGGGGCTGGTTCTGATACTCCCAGGTACGCCACGCACTGCGGATATACGATTCCGGATCCTTCCACGATCCGCCTCTGACGCTCTTCTTTTTCAGGCGATACGGATCCTCCTTGGCGGCTTTATACTCCAGCTGCGGATTCAGGTCGTTCATCGCATCTACGCCCGCCTCGGTATAGATGGTACTTGTCCACTCGGCCACATTGCCCGCCATGTCGTACAAGCCATTGGAGTTGGACGAGAAGATACCCACCTTGCTGGTAATCAGATTGCCGTCCTTGGTATAGTTTCCGCGGTCAGGCTTGAAGTTGGCATAGAAGCATCCGTTGCCGTTCTTCACATCCTCGTTGTTCCAGGGAAACTCCGTCTGATCCCTTCCGCGTGCAGCGTACTCCCACTCAGCCTCCGTCGGCAGGCGATAACGCTGAACATAGCGTGCCTCCGGACCCAGTCCTTTCAGCAGATAGTCGGTACGCCATGCGCAGAAGGCATTAGCTTGTTCCCAAGTCACGCCCACGACAGGATAGTCGTTATAGGTTGGATTGCTGAAATAGTTGCGCAGGTAGGTCTCGTTGTCCGAATTGGTGAAGTCGTTCACCCAACATGTGGTGTCAGGATAGATGTTCACGATATAGGTGTTCAAGAAATCCCACGGTCCTGACAACGGCCGGTTGATGGTTTCCCTGACAATGCGGCCTTCATCGTCGATGTATGCCGTGTCCTTTGAAATCATCACCACCTCATTGGGATCCACTACGACATCCGTATTCAGGTTACGCTCTTCGGGACGCATACGGTTGCGCCGCAAGGCTGCCGTCGTATAGTCGTAGATCTCATATCGGTAGTTCATCTGACTGGCATCCAGCGACTTTTCACCCGTAACGGGATTGAAGGTATAGAGGCTCTCCACGGCACGCTGTTCGTCCTCGCTCAGCTTGCGGGGAAGCTGTTTCTTCCAGTTCAGGTGCGGAGTCACGGGGTCGCCGTTCTTATCCTCGGTAATCATGTAGCTCTCGTCGCCGCCGTAAGAGGGATCAGCCAAGCGCGTACGGAGGATAGAATCGCGCACCCACTGTACGAACTGCTTGTATTCAGAGTTCGTCACCTCGGTCTCGTCCATCCAGAAACCATCCACGGAGATGTCCTTCACGGGAGTCTGCTTGCCCCAGAGGCTGTCTTGGCGTTCCACGCCCATCTTCAGCCAGCCCCGTTTCACCAGCGTCATGCCGTAGGGAGTGGGCTCCTTGAAGCTGCGTCCGCCACCTACGCCGACCACTTCGCCGCCCTTTCCTGACGACGATGCCGCCTTACCGCCATAGCAACCAGTGAGCACCATCACACCAATGATGGCCAGACAAGCTGCTGCTATTTTCTTTTTCATTTCCATCTGTTTGTATATCATGTCACTTTTATGTTTCATTCATGTCCCGTATCTCGCAAAAAACGAGAAGAAATCCTCCGTCCTACAGGTATCTCACGCTCTTGTGCTTGTTGCGTCCCTTCTTCTGGAGGTTGATGTCCGTCTGGTAGCGTACGAAGAGCTCGTGGCTGCCGTTGCCCGGATTGATGGCCGAGGTATACATCTCGTAGCTGTATCCTATGTTGATGCCATGAAAACTGCCGCCAATGAGCACCGTCACCGAGTTGGTGGGGCTGTACGACACGCCGCCATACATCATCCGCTTGTCGTGCGTATACACCAGCCGGCCGCCCACGTCTGCCCTGTAAACCTTTCCGTCATAGCGCATCAGAGCATGGGTCGGTATTGATAAGAACGGATTTCTCAGTTTAATATTGTATCCGCCCGTCAAATAATATGTTGCATCCACCTGCAATTCGTTCGTTTCGCCCAGTTCCACCAGGGGTGCATTCAGGTGCTGAGCCGACGCACCGACATACCAACGTCCATATGTATAATAAACGCCTACGCCCAAATCCATCGCATTGCCGTCCAGCTTGGAGCGGCTGAAAGCCGGGTCGTCACTGTTTTCGCCCAAGTCCAGCCGCGAGCCGTCAAAGTTTTCCACCAGCAGACCGGCTTGTACACCCAACGCCATCCGTCCGCCCAACACCTTGAAGCGGTAGGCATACTGCCCCGATATGCGTTGGTGGGTGAACAAACCGATTTTGTCGTTCACCAACGACAAGCCCACACCATGGTAGCTGTTGGCGAAATACAACGGCAGGTCGGCTCCCACATACGCCGTCTGCGGATTATGCTCGAAGCCTGCAAAGTCGATGGCATAGGCACCGACGACGTTCAGCACACTCTCCTTGCCCACCGCGGCGGGATTGAACGACGGTTCCATCGCCCAGTAGTGACTGAACGACACATCCTGCTGGCTCCATCCCGACTCAGCTATGGCCAGAAGCATATATAATAATATGTATAAACGTTTTAACACATCAATAATAACGCCCCAATCTGGATTTTATTGTATAGGAACCCGGCAAAGATGTCGGCCAACCCGATTGAAAGGGCTCGAAAAGAGCATTTCCCACCTGTCCGACCAGGCTTTCCACGACTTAAAAAGACAGCACAGGCAGCAACGGCAGCCCCCTTGTCCTTCCCCACTTTGGACTTCCGCGCAACCCTCTGAGGCTCAACCAGTTAGCAAGCTGGCTTCAGACGTGAGAATTTTTAATTTATTTTTTGAGAATTTTTAATTTAAAAATTGAGAATTAATAAATTAAAAATTCTCACGACTGTGGCACTTTCACCAGACGACTACCATTCAGTGGACCGACAAGAGGGCCTCCAATTGAAAAATATCCACGCCTTCTTCAAGGTGCTTTCCAATAATTTTCCTTATCTTTGCAGCATGAAAAAGAAGTTATGCCTAAGCCTTATGCTACTTTGCCTGAGCACCGTCGTGCCTGCACAGCAGCTGGCCGATTACCACATCGTGCCCAAACCCATGACACTCATCATGGACGAGCAAAGTGCTCCATGCCCGCTCGCCTCCCTCAAGCGCATCAGTGTCGATTCCCGGAACGACTTACAGACCGAGGCAACCCTGCTCGCAGACTATCTGAGGGAACTCACCGGACTGTCCCTGCCCATCGTTTCCGAAAAGAAACGAAGCCCCGGATGCATCCGCCTGCACATTGACACAAGCCTTCCCCATCCAGAAGGCTACTGCATACAGGTCAGGAAAAACGGCATCGACATTGCAGGCGGCACGTCAGGCGGTGTCTTCTACGGCATACAGGCACTGCGGAAGTCCCTTCCCCCAGCCCCGGCCGACAGCATTCTCCTGCCCACAGCCCTTCTCAGCGACAGTCCCCGCTTCTCCTACCGAGGCATGCATCTCGACATTTGCCGCCACTTCTTCGGTCCCGAGTTTGTCAAGCAATATCTCGACATGATGGCTCTCCACGGCATGAACACGCTCCACTGGCACATCACCGACGATCAGGGATGGCGCATCGAAATCAAGAAATATCCCTTACTGACGGAGATCGGAGCGTGGAGGAGCGGCACCGTCGTGGGACGCAACACCGGTCTCTACGACAACCAACGCTATGGCGGGTTCTTTACGCAGGACGAAGCCCGCGACATCGTACGCTATGCGGCCGACCGCCACATCACCGTCATCCCCGAAATAGACATGCCCGGCCACATGACGGCCGCACTGGCAGCCTATCCGCAATACGGATGCACCGGCGGTCCCTATGAGGTCGTTCGCGACTGGGGCGTCTTCGACGAGATTCTCTGCGCCGGCAACGACAGCGTCTACACCTTCGTCAACGATATCCTCGACGAACTCATCGACATCTTTCCCTCCACCTACATCCACCTGGGCGGCGACGAGGCTCCGCGCACACGCTGGAAGGAGTGTCCGCGATGCCAGCAGCGCATCCGCGACGAGCACCTTGCCGATGCCGACGGACAACACGGCGAAGACCACCTGCAAGGCTACTTTATCCGCCGCATAGAGAAACACATGCTGGAACGGGGACGCAAGATCATCGGATGGGACGAACTCATGGACTGCAACGTGGACAGCAGTGCCACCATTATGAGCTGGCGGGGAACCGAAGGTGGCATTGCCGCCGCCGAGCGCGGCCACGATGTCATCATGGTACCCACCTCCGTAGCCTACTTCGACTATTACCAGAAGCCCGAAAGCGACTGGTCCAAACCGCTGCTCATCGGCGGCTACGTCCCCATTGAGAAAGTCTACGACTTCGAACCGGCACCCGACTCACTGTCCTTCAGCACCCGCCGACACATCATCGGTACCCAGGCCAATCTCTGGACGGAATACATCACCTGCAAAGAACTGGCCGAATACCAGTTGTTGCCGCGTATGGCCGCCCTCGCCGAGACCCAGTGGGCTGCACCGGATGCCAAGGACTACGGCGACTTCAGCCGACGGCTCCCCCAACTGCTCCGCCTCTACGGACAGCAAGGATGGAAATACTGCCGATAACGACATTTCGGACGTCAGGACAACGACTCCCCAACCAGACAAGGAAGTACCAATCCAGTTACATATAATAAATAAAGGAAGCAGGAGGCGAAGCCAAGCAACAGGCAGAAACCACCTTCCCGAAAACCAACAGACAATCATGCAAGAACAAAACATCCATCCCTTCAGAACCCTCTTCGCCCGCATTCTCTTGCCGGCAATCCTCTTCTGTACCGGCGGCGGGCTACAGACAGCCCGCGCACAACAGTGGGACAACTACCGCAGTAACCTGCGCGACCGCAATGTCAAGATTGACAAGACCAATCTGCCCATCGTCTTTATCCGCACGGGGGGCAAGGAAATCCAGCGTAACAACTACATCCAGGCACGGATGAAGGTCATCGACAACGGTCCCGGACAAGAAAACCACGGCGACACACTGGCCTATCCCAACCAGAAGACCGACTATGAAGGATACATTGCCTTGAAATACCGGGGCAACACCTCGTTCGACATGAGCGACAAGAAGCCCTACCAGTTCCGTACGTTGAAGACCGGCACGCTGCCCGACAACGGAGGAGAGAAGCAAAAAGTCGACATTCTCGGCATGGGGAAGGACAACAAGTGGGCATTCATCGCCCCGTGGAGCGACAAGACGATGTTCCGCGACATACTGGCGTTTGAACTCGGCCGTCCGTGGATGGACTATGTGCCCGAAGGAAGGTTCTGCGAGCTCATCCTCGATGGCACCTACTACGGCGTATATGTGCTCTGCGAACGCATTTCGAAGGGAAAGACGCGGCTCAACCTCCACGATCCCGGGGCCGACGGCGGTGACCTGACGGGCGACTATCATGTGGAGATAGACCGAAACGACCAAGCCAACTACACCTCTTCCTATCATCCTTGGAGCAATGCCAACGGAACGCAACGGAACGACCGATGGATCAAATATCAATACAAGGAGCCTGACAACGACGATTTTGCCAGCTTGCCGTCGGGAACGAAAGCAGCCATCAACGAAGAAATCCGAAAGATGGAGGCAGCCTTCTACAACAGCAACTACAAAGACCCCGCGAAAGGCTATCGCCGGTATATAGACCCAGTCTCTTTCATGGACTACATGCTCTCCACGGAGCTTTCCATGAACGTCGACGGCTACCGACTCTCCACCAATCTCTACAAATACAGCGAGACAAGAGCCAAACAGGAAGGGCTCGACAGTCGCTGGAAAATGTCGCTCTGGGACTACAACATCGCCTATGCCAACGCCAACTACAACAACGGAACCAGCACCGACCTGTGGGGATACATGTTCAACGAGCGCAACTACGACGAGGAGATGGTGCCCTTCTACTGGTACCGGCTGATGAGCGACCCCGACTTCGTGGACAATCTGAAGGCGCGCTGGATGGAATACCGTGAAGGAAACCACAGCGACCGCCGGCTGTTTGCCACGATAGACTCCCTGGCCACCCTCCTGACAAGCGACGGTGCACAGGAACGTAACCAACGTGCATGGCAGATCATCGGCCAGAACGTGTGGCCCAATGCCTATGTCGGGAACACCTATGCCGACGAAATCAACTACCTGAAGGACTGGCTACGCCGACGGTTGACCTTCATGGACAAACAGCTGTTGCCGCCCCTGCCCCCACGCAAGCTCGCGGCCGTAGCCGTGAAACCCGAATGTTTCAACCAAGATGTCGTCGCCGAGCGCGCACCGGCCATGCAAACCACCACCACCATCATGGACGGAGCCGGCCGAACCTTCTATGCCGACACCTACCGGAAGATGGGTGGATTCCCTGCCGACCGACGAATCACCTCAGGCAACTTCAACCTGCTGCGCAAGGGAGAGACCATGACCTATGAGCTGGCACCCTACGACGGCAACAACGTCCTGTACCTGCACCGCAGCGAAGGACTGACCACGGCCACGGCTGAGCTGGAACAACCCGTGAGCACCTCCGAATTCTTTTTCCTCTGCACGGCCGGCAACGGCACAGGTACCGTAGACGTGCGCGTGAACTACACCGACGGCACGACGGAGGAGACCAAGGGCATCAGCATCCACGACTGGTCCGTACGCAATCCCGGTGCCAACGAAACCTCACAGGCCTTCGGCAACGTCAGCCGCGCCGACGATACGATGAGCGACGATGCCCACGACCGCCTCTTTGACTATTCCGTCCTCACCGACGGGGACAAGGAGATAGCCTCCGTCACCTTCACCTCACAGACCAACGACCCGATGATATCCATCTTTGCCTTTGGATGCGTGACGGGAACAAGCTCCGCCATCGAGGTCGTCGACCAGGAGCAACGCGGCGAACTGAGCCCCATCGTCGGCATCTATACCCTCGACGGCAGACAACTCGACCGTCCCGGACGCGGCATCAACATCATCCGCTATGCCGACGGAACCTCGAAGAAGATCATCTTCAAATAAAAGAAAGACCGGACTCAACGAAGAAAGCACACAATCCATTTCCTACACAAAGGGCAGACGGTTCCGACACAGGCCGCCTGCCCTTTCCGCATCTGACCCGACGGCCGCACACAGACAGCCACGTCATGGAAGGCACAAGCAGAACATCCTTTCGTCGCGTCAGAAAAATGCTGCATACAAACGGGGTTGTCAAAGAATGACGGGCAGAAAATGCCATCGTCATTTTCCGAAAGAGCCACGCCCGTTTTCCGAAAGTGCCACAGTCGCGAGAATTTTTAATTTATTTTTTGAGAATTAATAAATTATTTTTTGAGAAAAAATAAATTAAAAATTCTCACAGCTAAAACCGTTTTGATAACTGTCTGACGTTCAAAGGATTACGGACGGAGGCATCCTTTCGTTTTTTTAGGTAGAAAAATGTCACATTCCCTGTAATAAAACCATGCCTTCTGCGTCTAATGAAGAAAAGGAAGAAGCTAAAAGCAATGACAAAGGAACAACAGGAACAGGATTTCCTGGATATGATAGCGACCCAGAAACGCACGATCTACAAAGTGTGCTATGTCTACGCCAAGGACGAGGATGACCTCAACGACCTGTTTCAGGAGGTGGTGCTGAACCTGTGGAAGGGCTTTCCGCGCTATCGGGGCGACAGCCTGCTCACGACATGGGTCTACCGCATCAGCGTGAACACCTGCATCACCTTTCTGCGACGCTCCGCCACACGGCCGAAGACAACCGCCCTGACCACAGACGTGATCCGGCTGGCAGCCGAGGAAGAGAACAAGACGGGGCAGCTACAGGAACTCTACCGGCTCATCAACCAACTGGGAACCTTGGAACGTGCCCTGATCCTCCTGTGGCTGGAGGAGCGAAGCTATCAGGAAATGGCCGACATCCTGGGCATCTCCAAGAATAATGTTGCCGTAAAGCTCAGCCGCATCAAAGAGAAACTAAAACGAATGTCTGACAAATAAAAGAAGAACGCAAAATGGAACTTGAAGCATTGAAAGCCAGCTGGAGCCTGCTTGACGAGCGGCTGGCAACGAACGAAATAGTGAACCGACGGGCCGTGAAGGAACTGATTGCCCAGAAGACGCGGTCGGCCTACGACCGTGTCGTCGGACTCAACATCTACTCTTTTGCCGTCAACGTCCTGATAGCGGGCGTGGTGTTCCCGCTGATATTCAAGCATACGCCCATCGCGCTCACCTCGTTCGTACTGGTAGAAGCCATCTTGGCCGCGGGAGTGGTGTGGCAAGCCCGGAAACTCGCCTTGCTGTCGGGATTCAACCTGACAGACAAGAAGTCCAGCGAACTCAGCAGGCTGGTATTGCGCTACCGGAAAGCCTGCCATGACGAGTCGCTGTGGACCATCGGCGGCGTCAGCCTGGCCATGACGGGCTTCTACATCTCCGAACTGGGATTCAACGAGGAGGCCGGCTATGTGCTGGATCAAAGGATTCTGCCTGTCGCCGGACTCACCGTGCTCACGCTCCTCTTGGGCTATCCCTTCGCACAATGGCAGCGTCGACGCCACGCCCAGCAGCTGGCAGAGATTGAGCAGGGACTGGAAGAACTGGAAGAATTTGAAAACTAATATATGGTAATATGGAAAAAGCAAGACTAACGATCGGAGTTATTTTCGTGGCAGCCAGTCTGCTGAAGCTGGCAACCCTTTGGGGACTCGTTCATATCAACTGGCTGGAAAGAGCCGCTGAGGAACCGTGGGCAACGTATTTCGCCCCGACCCTACTCATTCTCGTAGGTATTAGCCTGATTCACGACGGCATAAGGAACAGACACGGAAAGTAACCGAAAGGGAAACACCCCATGGGCAAAGAGAAAAGAAGACTGGCCACGCTATTGGTTAGCCTGGCGACGGCCTTGCCGGGACTGGCACAGCCTGACGACAGCATCGCGGCTGACACGGCACTATGGTATAACCAGACGCAGCAACTGGGCGAGGTGGTGGTGAAAAGCCGTCTGCCCAAGACGCGCGTGAAGGGCGATGCCATGCGTACCATCGTCACGGGAACCATTTTGGAGAAAGCCGGGACGGCTGCTGACTTGCTGTCACGGATTCCATTGGTCGAAGCAGAAAGGGACGGAGCCGTAAAGGTAATCGGACGCGGTGCTGCCGAGGTGTATATCAACGGCCGGCGAGTGCAGGACATGGCGGAACTGTCGCGCCTGCACGCCGACCAGATTCACCATGTGGAGGTGGTACTGAATCCCGGTGCCCGCTATGCTGCCTCGACAAAAGCCGTGGTGCGCATCACCTTGAAGAAGGCACAGGGTGAAGGAATCAGCTTCCGGGACTACGCCTCGGGGATTTATCAGTATGGAACGACGGTGACCAACGACTTCAGCGTGAACTATCGCACGGGCGGACTGGACATGACGGGGTCGCTATGGGCTGGCCGTTACGGTCATGCCAAGTCACTGCAAGAGAACAACCTAACCTACGATGCAGGACAGGACCGCATCGAAGCCCGCAGCAAGAAGGAATCAAGGAGCATCTGGAAGGGATGGTCGCCACAGCTACAGGTGAACTACATGCTGAAAGACAGCCACAGTTTCGGCGCATTCTACAAGTATGACCGCCATCCAGGGAGCGACCACCACGGCAGGATCAAGACGGACAACTATGCAAACGGAATCTATACGGAACGGTCGGAAAGCGAGATCTGGTATGATGATCAGTTCAGCAAGCACATCTTCAATGCCTACTACAACGGCAAGGTGGGACAACTGGGCATAGACCTGAACATAGATGGTCTTTTCGATGACACGCAGACACCCAGCCGCACGGCAGAACAAACCTGTACAGACCCGTCTGACACATGGTCAACACAACAAGCCGACCGCTCCATCGAAAGTCAGACCAACAGTGCCAATCGCTTCTGGGCAACGAAACTCATCCTGAGCTATCCCGTATGGAAAGGCAACCTCACCTTAGGAAGCGAATACTCCCACAACCATCGCACGGATGCCTACAGCTTCGCCACGAGTGAAACCGTACCCGTAAAAGCCACCGACACAACCATCAACGAATCGGCAACAGCCGCATTTACGGAATACAGCCGGCAGTTCGGCAAACTGTTTGCACAAGTGGGGTTACGCTACGAGTATCTCACCAACGACTATTACAACTTCGGACAACGTCAGGACGCATCGTGCCGGAGCGATGGAGACTGGTTTCCGACAGCAGCCCTCTCACTCCCAGTAGGAAAAGTGCAGCTGTCACTCTCCTACCGTCGCGACATCCAACGACCCAACTACGGCGACCTGACCAGTTCAACGGTCTACATCAACCGCTATACCTACCAGAGTGGCAATCCCTACCTGAAACCCACCTACACCCACAACCTGGTCTTCAACGGAGCTTATCAGTGGATGAACCTGACGGTGATGTATGCGCACATCAAGGATGCAACGACCATGGAGACAGCACCTTTCCCTGGAGCCGACGATCCGCTGGTCAGCCTGCTGCGCCCCGTCAACAGCACCGGGGGCTATGACCAGCTGACAACCGTTGCATCATTGCGCCCGACTATTGGCCATTGGCATCCCACATGGAGCGTTGTCGGTATGTTCCAGAACTATAAGTCGCTCTGTGCAGACGGCTCCGTCATCACCTTGAACAAACCGTTTGTCAATCTCTTATGGCAGAACGACATCGAACTGCCAAAGGGATTCCGTCTCAATGCAACCATGCAGTGGGCTTCGAAGGGCGACTACACCAACTTCAGGGTAACCGAAACCCGCTTTCTTACCATCGTAGGACTCCAGCGAGATTTTTCATTTCGCCAACTCGGATCACTCACGTTCGACCTCCGATGCAACGACCTGTTCAACACCAGCAAGACGGAAGCTACCATCTATGGCATCCGCGAACTGACATCTGCCAATCCAGCACGGCGCACTTTCATGCTGGACCTCACCTGGAAATTCAATGAAGCCCGCAGCAAATACCGAGGAGCAGGCGCAGGGGAGAAACAAAAGGCAAGAATGTAAGGAGCACTCCCACACGAATCGCTCTCGCATGGCACTGAGGCCTGCCACAAGCGCAGGTCTCCTCATCTGCCTTTCCGGAACGAAAAACGATGCAAGCCAACATTCATTGACTTGCATCGTTGTCTGGCAGATGTTGCAACAGCCTCAGTCATGTAGTCGAGATGACTTTTTCATCAGCTCGACAGCCATTTTCCCCGTAAGATGTTCAATGTCAAGACGAATCATCAACATTCGAGAAAGCCCACTTTCTAACTCTTTCTGCAATGCTTCATCATCGTTCGGATTATAATGATTGCCTAACAGCTGAGCTGCTGCCAGCTTTTCTTCTTCATCTTCAATGATGTGTATTCTGCCAAACGCTATCACGCTTCGGAAATAGGTGGTGTACCTTTTCGGCTGAACATCATCTTGCGCTATAACACAGAATGAAGCCTTGTCGCACTGACGGATGGCATCTACTTTATGCCCAGCCAAAGCACTATGAAAGTATAATTTCCCTTCAGAATAGACATAGCTGACGGGCACGGCATACGGATAATCGCCATCACCAAGCAAAGCCAAAGTGCCTGCCGTTGCTTGCTGTAGGATATCAACACACTCTGTCTCCATGAGTTGCTGGCGTTTGCGCCTCATTGCCCTGAATGGTTCCATATTACGATAATGCTTTAAGTCCGATAATTGATGCTATCAATGTTGTAAGAAAGAACAGCCGCCAGAATGTAGCAGGCTCTTTAAAAAGGAAGATGCCAAGGAGTACGCTACCAACAGCCCCTATACCCGTCCAGACAGGATAGGCCGTTCCTAACGGAAGTGTCTGAGTGGACTTGGCCAACAAAACGGCACTTAACAAATAAAATGCGATGAAGCCAGCCATCCATGTCCACCACTCCATGCCACAAACATTCTTCCCACGTCCAAGACAATAGGTAAAAGCCACTTCGCAAAGTCCGGCAAAAAACAAGATTATCCAGTTCATATCTAAAAAGAATTTGCCCATTTGAGGGCTGCAAGACGATCTCGGCGACTCCTTCTAAGGCTGTGCAAAGATACTCTTTTTTCTGATTCTATCAAATAAAACGGCATAAACACTCCTTAATCTAAAGAGATAAGAATTGGAAGTTTGGCTCCGCCTGTAACCGAAGATCCTGCAATGAACCTATAAAATGACTTTCTATCTCAATCCTATCCACCTGCTATATTTATCTCTCAAGACGCTGTCGCCCAAATAGCAACAGCAAAGGCTCAACAGCACGACGGCCAAAGAAGTAATGGGATAAGGGATAGATTTGTAGATAGGGACGAAAGCATTCAAAACATGTATCACCATCATGTGGCACAAATATATTCCAAACGAGTAATCTCCAAGCATCCGAAGTAATCTGTTTCTAATATCAAACCGACCACTTTTCAGAATGGAATAGGCGACAAGCAGGAATAAAGAGCTTGTCAGGAGAGACGACAATTTTAGCTGCGTTCCGCAATTCGCCTCACCAAGCATCAGCCATCCATATCCTTCTGCCATTTGCAGCAAAATGGAAGAAAAATACAATAGGACAAGGGGTCTTAACGAATGATTCTTTTCAATGATTTGGTTTCCTAATATCAGGCCTAAATAGTAAAACGAGAACCATCCCAGACACGCATCGGACCAAATCAAAGAAAAATAAGGATTCATTTCCAGACCCGTTAAGAGCCAATAGTATTTGAACACAATGACAGAAATTGGAGCGACAAACCATCCAAGGAATCGAAATCTTGATGTTGCGAGCTTGCCTAATAGTGGTGTCAATAGAACGAACTGGATATAAACAAAAATATAGTATAGAGGTGCAGCTGCTTGAGCAGTCAGAAGATTTACAGGCAATTGGCCAATGGGTCGGGAGGAAACGGTGTACAAAACGGTCCAAATGATATAAGGAATGAGAACCCTGACCATGCGCTTTTTATAAAACGCCCCCCAGTTATCATTCTCTACTTTCGTTAGATACCCCGACAGAAAGAGAAATGTGGCAACCGAAAAATTAATGAAAGGACGACAAAGAACCTGATAATAGCCCAAAGGAGTAGTATGAATCATAACAACTGCAATAATTGCTAATGCTCTGAAAACCTGAACCATGTTGTTTCTCGCTCCTTTGGCGGAAATATTAGTAGATGTCAGCATAACATATTTCATATGTCCGCCAAACACCCAGAATCGGACTCTTTTGATTCCTTTTTCTTTGACTACAAAAGAAAAGCGGGGTATCTGGCTTCTGCCTGTTCGCTATTCGCGGCCTACCACAGCCTTGGTTGTAAACAGACAGAGTGATACCCACGCCATTGGTATATATATTACGTTCCCAAAGGTGTGCGTGATGGCATGGTTAGCCATCGGCACACCAACGGGAATGGCATATACCACCCGTGGCATCAATCTCTGCAATGTTTTCGACAACCAATTCGATGGTGGTAGTTTCGAATAGCCAAAAACAAAGCGTCAGCGACGCATTCCATATGTAGTGCTCCCTCCCATAGCCGCTCCATCTACAGCAAGATAGTCCGGCGTGAGTTCGCAGGTGCAAAGGTACACATTATTCTTGTAAAACGATTATACTTTCAAAACAGAAGTGCTATTTCTTGATCGGATCAAATAGACAATGTAGATTCAACCATCCTTTTTCTTTTACACAAGCCTGCCCTGCAAGATAAAGACATCATTACAAACAATAATGGTAAATATTTCATGATGATGTCATCTTTATTCCAATAAATTGGGATTTGTCTACCTATTTGTCCAATGTTTTTAACCATTCGGCACATTCATCCGCAAGAACTGCAATAAGTTTCATGTAGTAGGTGTTCAACTCTGCTGCTGTCTTTTTATTTAGTCCTGCCATATTATGCTGTAAAGACAAGAGAAGTCGAAGCATACTGCGGGTAAACGGTTCGTCGTCAAAATAACTGATGAGTGCAACGATATGCTTGTAAGGACAAAGGCGGTGTCCACACTCCCAAGCATTGTATGTTGCCTGCGATATGTCCAGGGAAAAGGCAATCTGTTCTTGTGTTACACCTTTTCGTTGCCGAGCTTGCAAAAGTGCGGAAGAGAAATCATATAGCATATTCATCTTGCACCTCCTTTCAGATAATAGGGCATAAACTCATCCGGTTCGTTTACGCTGATTGCTATAGGCATACCCTTTGTGCGATAAATAAGGAATGACCTCTTTGCATTTGTAACATAAGAGCGATATGTGCCAATTCCTTTTGTACGGAACCAGCCAATATATCCAAATACGCCCCCCACACCTAACAGGCGGATAGTATTGGCTGCACCTAATAGTGGTTTATCCTCACTCACTCGCTCTATATGGTCTATGCTTTCGTAAGGGATTCGTATAGTTCGGAGAAGAGTGCGAATACCTATTCCCTCATCATCAGCAATGATATACATAGGGAAGATGAGAAAGCACGAGAGACAAGCAGCAATTAGAACTGCTGATACGACAATAGCACCTGTGACGTTCATCCCCTTAGAGACATAGTACATTTCGGTTAATACACCGAGAACCATCGCCAAGATGAAAATGGCGGTAATCCACTTCACCGATTTACTTTGCGAACATTCATAAATTATTTTCATACCTTTTTGGATTAGATGTTTATAAATCGTTTGCAAAGTTACTGGTCAATTCTCAATATCCCTATCCGTTTTGCTGATAAAATGATTGGAATTTATTCCGATTTATCTTTTCTTCTTTGGCTCCGGCAATGCCTTACAGGTTTCGCAGACGAGGGCCGAAAGATAATCACTTGCTAAAAAAGAAATAAGCGGTACAGCTCAATTGCTGCATCGCTTATTGTTTTTTAATACTCATCCTCGTTGAAAACTTGGCTCTTAATTGATTATCAGCGACTTGCACCATTTTTAACTATTTTTAGCCAAATAAACCGCACGGTCTAAGGCAGTCAAAGGCGATTAGCTGGTGAATTAGACTAACAAATAATACTTTTAAAAATGGTTCATCCGACATTTCGAGTGATATAATGAAGAGATAATGAAGAAAACCGCTG
>CAMHEA010000001.1 GCA_946184025.1 uncultured Prevotella sp. | reverse complement strand
GCTACCCACAACCATGCAATGACCATTCCTTTCCTCATCCTACAGTCCCCTCCAAAGACACGCTGAGCAGTTTCTGCGCCTCAACGGCAAACTCCATGGGCAGTTTGTTGAGCACCTCCTTGGCATAGCCGTTGACAATCAGCCCCACAGCCTGTTCCGTGGGGATGCCGCGCTGGTTGCAATACATGAGTTGGTCTTCGCTGATTTTCGACGTAGTGGCCTCGTGTTCGAAGATGGCCGTGTCGTTGTGTACGTCCATGTAGGGGAAGGTGTGGGCTCCGCAGAGACTTCCCAGCAGCAGCGAGTCGCACGAAGAGTAGTTGCGGGCATTGTCGGCGTTGGCCGTAGCGCGCACCAGTCCGCGGTAGGAATTCTGCGAATGGCCTGCGGAGATGCCCTTGGAGATGATGGTCGACTTGGTGTTCTTGCCGATATGAATCATCTTCGTGCCCGTATCGGCCTCCTGATAGTTGTTCGTAACAGCCACGGAATAGAATTCGGCGGTGCTGTTGTCACCCCGCAACACACACGAAGGGTACTTCCAGGTGATGGCCGAACCCGTCTCCACCTGCGTCCACGACAGCTTGGAACCTTCGCCGCGCAGTTCTCCGCGCTTGGTGACAAGGTTCAGCACACCGCCACGACCGTGTTCGTCGCCTGGATACCAGTTCTGAACGGTGGAGTATTTCACCTCCGCACGGTCCTTGACAATAATCTCCACGATGGCGGCATGCAGCTGGTTTTCGTCACGCATCGGAGCCGTACAGCCTTCCAGATAGCTGACATAGCTGTCGTCGTCGGCCACGATGAGGGTGCGTTCAAACTGTCCCGTGTTGCGGGCATTGATGCGGAAGTAGCTGCTCAGCTCCATCGGACAGCGCACGCCTTTGGGAATGTAGACGAACGAGCCGTCGGAGAACACCGCAGAGTTCAACGCTGCATAGAAATTATCACGATAGGGAACCACCGTGCCGAGGTATTCGCGCACCAGATCCGGATGCTCCTTCACGGCTTCGCCAATGGAACAGAAGATGATACCCTTCTCGCGCAGCTGCTCCTTGAACGTGGTTTTCACCGACACAGAGTCCATGATGGCATCGACGGCCGTCCCGCTCAGTGCCAGACGCTCCTCCAACGGGATGCCCAGTTTGTCGAAGGTCTTTTCCAACTCCGGATCAATCTCCTTGTTTTGCGGCTTCTTCGCCATCGGGTCGGCATAATAGGAGATGGCCTGATAGTCTATAGCCGGCAGATGCAGGTGCCCCCACGACGGCTGCTTCATCGTCAGCCAGTGGCGGAAAGCCTTCAGGCGGAACTCCAGCATCCAGTCGGGCTCACCCTTCTTGGCCGAGATGAGCCGCACCACATCCTCGTTGAGTCCCCTGTCAATGATTTCCGTATGCACATCGGTAGTGAAGCCGAACTCATACTTGCGTTCAGCCACCTGCCTTACATATTCGTTTTTCTCCCCAGCCATTTCTTTTTCTTCTCTTTTCAGACGGCAAAGGTAATGCTTTTTTCTGACATACAAGCACCGAAGCCCCAAGAAACGCTTCACGCGCGTGTATAGAAAAAGGTTAAAGGCGGGGTTGTGAGCCTGCGACTTTCCCGACAAACTGTCCTCAACCCATCCCATACAAAAAAGGGAAAATCCTTCTCTTTCCTCCGAAAGTGCCACAGTCGCGAGAATTTTTAATTTATTTTTTGAGAATTAATAAATTATTTTTTGAGAATTTTTAAATTAAAAATTCTCACGACCTCAACACTTTCTGCAATTCACTGAGCCTCAGCGGGTTAGTAAGCGAAGCCCATTCGCAGGAAAACGGCCTCAAAAAAAGACACCTCCGACACACCCGCACACGAGAAAAGCCAGCATCCCATGAAAAGGATGCTGGCTTTTCTCGTGATGTGCTGACACACCTTTGATGTGCTTACAGGGCAAGCGCACTTTCTTCTGACTATCAGATGGCAGAGAAGCGGACAAAAAGAAGATGCAGGGACTCATCTTCCCAAAGAATGATGGTCGGATAAATAGGTTGCAGCCAAAAATGACGGCAAATGCTATAAACTGACTAACAAAAGCAGGATTTGTCAGTCGATTCCCGTATTTTGTCAGTAAGTTGCTGCTGCTTTTCCCCTATCTTTGTGGCAAATCAATCATTATGTATAACTAAACTCATTGAATTATGAAGAAAAGATTACTCTCATCAATGATTTTGCTCTGCATCGCCATGGGTGCATGGGCGCAATTCGTGACGATTGGTAAAGGGGATTCATCATCAAGCTACCTCCCAACCAAAACAAACTACAACTATAGTTTCACTGAACAAATCTACACCGGCGCAGAGATTGGAGTCAGTGGAAAGATCACCTCACTGGGTTTTTACAACACCGAATCCAATGATGTAACCCGAACGGTGGACATCTTCATGATGCCCACAAGCAAGAGTACATTCGGTTCAGACTATGTCTGGATGGCAATGTCGGAAGAAGCCAAGGTGTTTAGCGGAGAAGTTACATTTAAAGGAAAAAGCTGGACGCAGATAACATTGAGCAAACCATTAGAATACGACAACACACAGAACCTGCTCCTTGCCGTCAACGACCGCACGGGAAGCTACGAAAGCGGTGTCGATTTTGCGGTCTTCTACGGAAGTTCCGGCTACAAATCATTGTATGCATACAACGACTACGAAGGCGCATATAACCCCTATAGCCCGGGCACGCCATATAACCGCAGCGATACTTCCTATAAGAACATCATCCGGTTAGGTTGTGAGCTAGATTGTTCCGCCTTCGACAATGAAGGGAATTATCTTTCCGACATCGACTTCGGCACACAAAGCAACGCAGTAACCAAGACCTTCACAGTGAAGAACAACACGGAGTCACTCATTCAGGTTGACCTCAGCCTAAGCTGTTTCCCCGACAACCTGTTCTCTATTGACAAACAGCATTTTTCGATTGCCGGCGGTGCCACGGAGACCATCACCGTAACCATGAACAAGGAGCCTTACGGCATTAAGAACGGAAACGTCATCGTCAGCTTCGGTGACACAAAGCAAGAAATAACGCTCACTGGCACCATCCTTCCTCCCGACGTGGCCATCGACGAGGAACATTTCCCCGACGAGAAATTCCGTAGTCTGGTGAAATACCGTCACGACAAGAACAGCGACAACATACTCAGCGGCGAAGAAATACTTGCCGTGAAGGAACTGGACTTCTACATGGGCTATCAATACCCCATCAACGACCTCACCGGAATGGAGTATTTCATTGAAATGGAAAGTTTCAACAACGGCTACCCCTACAGTTTTTTCGGATTTGAAGAACTCGATTTGTCGAACTTCCTCAAGCTCAAGTATTTTAGGAGCCAGAATACGAACCTGAAAGTACTGAAGCTACCCGACAACGGACAGATGGTGGGAATCGACTGCTACGACAACAAACTGACGAGCCTTGACGTGAGCAACTATCCTGAACTAAAAGAATTGTATTGCTCCAACAACCAGCTAACGAGCCTTGACGTTTCTGCCAACCAAAAGCTGGAGAACCTGCAATGCAACGGAAACCAAATCACGTCCCTCAATATTGCGAACAATCAAGTCATCAAATACCTTTATATCTATAACAATCCTCTTGAGAGTATCACCTTCGGCAACAACACGTCGTTGGAACTTTTAGATGTGTCTGAATGCAATCTAAAGACATGGGTCATTGACAAAGAAAATGTTCCGAACCTACAGGCAGTAATCATCAGCAAGGATTTCATACGCGGCAAGGCCATGGATGACCTCATAAGCTCACTCCCTGCCTATTCGGGTAAGGAAGATTGGTATAAAGCTTGGATCATCCTTAACAAGGATTACGTAACCCAAGACAAGCTGTACAACGTGGTAACGGAAGCACAGCGCGATGCAGCAGCAGCCAAGAACTGGAACATCGGATTCTCGAATGTGGGTGGATACAACATCATGAATCCTGCCCCCAACGGCATCGTGCTGGCCGACGAAAACTTCCCTGACGAGAACCTGCAGAACGCCCTGTTCCATACAAGCATCGGTACTGATGGTGTTATCACACCCGAAGAGCAGGCTGCGACAACCAGCCTGGAATTAAGCGAAAGGGAAATCTCCAACCCAAAAGGCTTGGAAGTGTTCACAGCTTTGCAGAGTCTGAGCATCTACAACAACAGTATTCAGGGCGAAAACATGGACGCACTCGTTGAAGCACTGCCCATCCGCAGCGAAAACGACGGCGAACTGAAAATTTCTACGCAAAATTTCACTTGGGAGCACAATACCGTTACGCGCCAACAGGTCGACGCCATGAAGGCAAAGGGATGGAACGTATTGGTCTATGACGATTACAAAGGTTGGATTCCCTATATCGGCACCCGCCTTCCTGTATACTTCTATAACTTCAATACTTATCAATCAACTTACTTCTATGCTGAAGCAGACGTAGACATCAATGCCATGCTAAAGGAAGACGAAGCCTTCAAAGCCGGAACCGTAAGCTACGACAACACTACACGCACCATCACCTTCGACGGTATGGAATACGACGGCTATTTATTCATAAAAGACTACAGTGGACAATCGTACAGCTTCAACGTCATTGGCGAAAACAATATCAAGGGAGGTATGAGAATATATACGGAAAATGCAACCTTCAACGGTGGCGGAAGCTTACATATTGGAGCTATGCGAAGCCAAACCTACTATCCTGGTGACATACAGATAACCATCGACGGACCCACAATTGAAATAAAGGCAGATGACACAAATGCTTCTTTCCTCTACTGCGAAGCCTTCGGAAATGCCACGCTGAGTGTGCTCAGCGGTAGACTGAGCGTCACCGGAGAGATACCCTTTATCATAGAGGCCACAGGAGAACCATGTCTGGAACTCGGCGATGGCATAAGTATACTCGAACCGGAAGGCGTTGAATGGAAAGTCTTTACCAACTTTGGCAACTGGGAGGGCTACGAATGGAGTCTGGGAACGTTTGTTGACAGCAGCGACTCCTACGAATTGAACACCACCATCGTCATCGGTGCCCTTCCGAATGCCATCAGCACCATTGACACCCGGCAGCAGAACGACGGTGAATACTACACCATTGACGGACGCAAGCTGGGCAGCGCACCCACACAGAAAGGCATCTATATCTTCAATGGCCGCAAGGTGGCGGTGAAGTAGCCCCGCGCACCGACGACTCACGCCGTGTCCCAGCCCCTTCAGCTGGCGAGGAACCCTCCGTTGGGAAGGCTCCTCGCCGCTTTTCTTTTACGAGAAGACAAGACCCAGCAGCAGCCACAGGCATTTATACCACTTTTCCAATGTCTACACGCCCTGTCTTGGAGTCAGAGGGGGAATATGACAGCGAGGGGGATGGTTCGCGATACCATCCCCCTCGCTGCTTGTTGGGAGGTTCAGAGCTTCTGCTGCAC
Source organism: uncultured Prevotella sp. (assembly GCA_946184025.1). Classification (GTDB taxonomy): domain Bacteria; phylum Bacteroidota; class Bacteroidia; order Bacteroidales; family Bacteroidaceae; genus Prevotella. Next base: position 64,119 of record CAMHEA010000001.1, on the reverse strand, counting down.
CTCAATTTCCATGAAGGTTTCGATGATGTCGCCTTCCAGAATGTCGTTGAAGTTGACAAGCGAGATACCACATTCCAGCCCCGTTGCCACTTCCTTGACATCGTCCTTGTAACGTTTCAAGGCATCGATGGGAGCCGTGTGGATGACAATGCCGTCGCGTACCACACGGGCTTTGTCCGAACGGTGCACCTTGCCTTCGGTAACAAGCGCTCCGGCAACGGTTCCGACCTTGGAAATCTTGAACACCTGACGCACTTCCACCTGACCGGTCACGACTTCCTTCTTCACCTTGTCGAGCATACCTACCATGGCCGACTTGATATCGTCGATGGCATCGTAGATGACGGAGTAGGTGTTGATGTCCACGCCTTCGCGGTCGGCAGCCTTGCGGGCATCGGCCGACGGACGCACCTGGAAGCCCACGATGATTGCATCGGAAGCCGAAGCCAGCATCACGTCGTTCTCGGAAATCTGTCCTACGGCCTTGCTGATGACATTGACCTGGACCTTCTCTGTGGAGAGTTTGAGGAAGGAGTCGCTCAAGGCCTCGATACTTCCATCGGTATCTCCCTTGACAATAATGTTCAGTTCGTGGAACTCGCCCAGTGCAATGCGGTGAGAGATGTCGTCGAGGGTGAACTTCTTCTGGGTGCGCAGCCCTTGCTCGCGCTGTAGCTGTAGACGCTTGTTGGCAATGTCGCGTGCTTCCTGCTCCGTTTCGAGCACATGGAAGGTGTCGCCGGCAGTAGGTGCGCCATTGAGACCAAGGATGATTACCGGCTCGGCAGGACCAGCCTGCTCGATGCGCTGGTTGCGCTCATTGAACATCGCTTTGATCCTACCCCACGACGTACCTGCAATGACGTTGTCGCCCACCTTCAGCGTACCATTGGAAACCAATACCGTGGAAACGTAGCCGCGTCCCTTGTCGAGCGACGATTCGATGATGGATCCCGTAGCCTTGCGGTTCGGGTTGGCTTTGAGGTCGAGCATTTCGGCCTCCAGAAGCACTTTCTCCAGCAGGTCTTCCACACCGATGCCTTTCTTGGCTGAAATCTCCTGACACTGGTACTTGCCTCCCCACTCTTCTACAAGCAGGTTCATCTGCGCCAGGTCCTCACGTATCTTGTCGGGATTGGCTCCCGGTTTGTCAATCTTGTTGATGGCAAAGACCATCGGCACGTTGGCAGCCTGTGCATGGGCAATGGCCTCCTTCGTGGTGGGCATCACCGAGTCGTCGGCTGCGACGATAATGATGGCGATGTCGGTTACCTGTGTACCACGGGCACGCATGGCGGTGAAGGCTTCGTGGCCCGGCGTATCGAGGAAAGTAATGCGTCGGCCGTCTTCCAACTTCACGTTGTAGGCTCCAATATGCTGGGTGATGCCTCCGGCCTCGCCCGCAATGACGTTGGTGTTTCGGATATGGTCGAGCAATGAGGTCTTACCATGGTCCACATGTCCCATCACGGTCACGATCGGAGCACGCGGCACGAGATCGTTCTCGTCGTCCTCCTCCTCGCTGACGGCTTCCTGCACTTCTGCACTGACATATTCGGTTTTGAAGCCGAACTCGTCGGCCACCAGGTTGATGGTCTCTGCGTCCAGACGCTGGTTGATGGACACCATGATGCCAACAGACATGAGGGTGGAGATGACCTGCGTCACGCCGACATCCATCATCGTTGCCAGCTCGCTGACGGTCACAAACTCGGTCAGCTTCAGCGTCTTGCTCTCCTTGCTTTCTGCGCGTGCCTCTTCGTTGAGTTTCTCCTGGGCGGCTTCGCGCTTCTCCTTACGGTACTTGGCACCCTTCTTGTTCTGCGACTGTTTGTTGGTCAGACGTGCCAATGTCTCTTTTACCTGACGTGCCACGTCTTCCTCGTTCACCTCCAAGGGTTTCTGGTTACGGTTGCGGTTCTTCTTTTTCTTTCCGCTACTCTTACCTGCATTGGCAGCAGGTGTATTCTGCTGGTTGGCCGCGGCGTTGATGTCAACGCGCTCCTTTCCGATGCGTACGCGTTTCTTCTTCTCACCAGCCGAACGTTCCTCACGTTCCTTGCGGCGTTCCTCCTTTGACTTCTTCTTCGGACGTGTGCTCTGGTTCAACGTACTGAGGTCGATCTTTCCGAGCACGTTCACTTTCGTGGCGTTGAGCATCTTCTGCTCGTTCTTGGTGGTAAAGATTTCCGTTGTCGGAGCCGCAGGTTTCTCCTCCTCAGGCTTTACGGCTTCTTCCTTCTGAGCCGTCGACGGTTCGACCGCAGGTTTTTCTGCAGCGGAAACAGGTGCGGCAGGGGCCGGTGCGGGCTGTGCCTTCGGTTCTTCCTTACGGGGTTGCTCGGCGGCCGTGGCCATGGGAGCCTCCTTCTTCGGCTCTTCCGGCTTCTTCTCCGGTGCTTTTGCCGCCGGAGCGGTCTCCTCCTTGGGCTGTGCTTCGGCAGCAGGCACAGCCACTACGGGCTCTTCCTTCTTGGGAGTGGGCTCCACAGGTTTCTCCTGCGGCTTCTCTTCCTTCTGGACAGGGGCAGCCTCAGCCTTCTTTCCTGGCTGATCCAAGTCGATTTTCCCAAGAGGCTTGAACTGCTGACGGCTTTTGCCCAGCAGGTCTTCAGCCTTGGCGGGTGCTTCAGCCTTGGGTTTCTTCTCCTTTGCTTTCTTGGGGAAGAGCTTCGCCGCATCGTTCTTTACGGAAGCATCACCTTTGAACGCTTCTACGAGCGCTCCATACTGGTCATCACTGAGTTTGAAGTTCAGGTCTGCCTTCACCTCACCCAGTTCCTTTTTCTTTTCCAGGAAATCAACTGCCGTTTGAAGTCCTATGTTTAACTCACGAATTGCTTTATTTAATCTGATGCTCATAATTCTTTTTAATCATAATTGGTCATGCGTATCCTCTCTGTTCTCTCAGTCTTCTCTCCACGTCGGCGACGTTGCAGGCAGGGCGGTTGCCACAACCTGCGAGGTTCATTCCGACGGGCTTACGCATTAACTCTCAAACTCGTCTGCCAATACTTGGAGCAGGCTGTCGACGGTTTCTTCTTCCAGGTCGGCTTTCTCAATCAGCATTTCACGCGGAGCGTTGAGCACCTGCTTGGCCGTATCGAGTCCGATCGACTTGATGGCATCGATCACCCACTGGTCAATCTCGTCAGAGAATTCCTCCAGGTAGATGTCTTCCTCGGCATCCTCTTCGCCGACTTCGCGGAATACGTCGATGGTATAGCCCGTCAGCATGGAGGCCAGTTTGATGTTCAGACCTCCGCGGCCGATGGCCAGGCTGACTTCTTCGGGTTTGAGATAGACCTCTGCCTTTAGATTCTCCTCGTCAATGTTGATGCTCGAAACCTTGGCGGGGCTCAGTGCACGCTGAATGAAGAGCTTGGTGTTCGACGTGTAGTTAATAACATCGATGTTTTCGTTGCCCAGTTCGCGCACGATACCATGCACACGGCTACCGCGTACGCCCACACAGGCTCCAACCGGGTCTATACGCTCGTCGTAGCTTTCCACAGCCACCTTTGCGCGTTCGCCCGGCATGCGTGCGATGCGCTTCACGGAGATGAGACCATCGTTGATCTCGGGCACTTCTGCCTCCAGCAGACGCTCCAAGAACTGCGGGCTGGTACGCGAAAGGATAATCTTCGGATTATTATTCTCATTGTCCACGCGCAGGATGATGGCACGGATGGTCTCACCCTTACGGTACTGGTCGGAGGGAATCTGCTCGGACTTGGGCAGGATGAGTTCGTTGTTCTCCTCGTCAACGAGCAACACTTCGCGCTTCCAAGTCTGATAGACCTCACCGGAAATAATCTGTCCCACACGATCCTTATACTTGTTGTAGAGCGAGTCGTGCTCCAGCTCCAGAATCTTCGAGGCCAGGGTCTGACGCAGGTTCAGGATGGCGCGGCGACCAAACTTGGCAAAGTCTACACGCTCTGACACGTCCTCGCCCACCTCGTAGTCTTCCTCTATCTTCCGGGCTTCCTTCAGCGCAATCTCCTTGTTCTCATCCTTCACCTCGCCATCGGGCACGACGACGCGGTTCCGATAGATTTCAAAGTCACCCTTGTCGGGGTTCACGATGACATCGAAGTTCTCGTCAGAGCCGAAAATCTTCGCAATCACATTACGGAAGCTTTCTTCCAGCACACTCACCAGCGTAGTGCGGTCGATGTTCTTGGTCTCCTTAAACTCCTTGAACGTTTCAATCATGTTCGGAGTCAGGTCATTCTTTTTTGTTGCCATTATATTCTTTTTTTATTATTTCCTTAAAACAAGACACAGGCCATCCTTGACGGACAGCCGCGGGGGAATGCTACTTGAAGGCGATGAGGTACTTGCAGTATTTCACCTCGTCCATGTTGAAGCTGTGATCCACGTCAACCAGCTGCGGACGCTTCTTCCCTTCCTCCTTAACCTTCTCCTGTACGGCAACGGTGAAGTCGCGGCCGTCGACGGACTTCAATACGCCAGACAGCTTCCGGCCGTCGCCCGTCAGCACCTCCACCTCCTTGCCGATGAAGTTGACATACTGCTGTGCCACCTTGAAGGGTTGGCCCAGTCCGGCCGAGCCCACTTCCAACTCATAGTCTTCCTCGTCGCGGCTCAGCCTCTCCTCGATAAACCGGCTCAGTTCCACACAATCTTCAATCCATACGCCGTCGGCGTGGTCTATTTCCACCACGATGCGGTCGTCGGCACTGACCTGGATGTCTACCAGGAAGTAGTCTTTGTCTTTCAGCCACTCCTCAACGATGGCACTTACGATGCTTTTATCTATCATATTGAACGTTGATATAAAAACGAATGAGGAACTCTTTGCGAGTCCCTCATTCCTCTGAACGGATGCAAAAGTACGAAGAAATTCGCATATACACAAATATTTACGCAAGTTTTTTTAGTTTTGTCACCCATCAAAACCGCCCTGAGACCAGCAGCAACGAAACCTCCCCACCCTTCCGTTCTCCCTGAAAGGCAAAGAATCCAAGCCTCAGCCGCACACCAATAAACCCTATATTGCTGCGTAATAAACCCTTTCTTACATGATAACATAGGCTATATTACTTCCTAATAAAGGCTATATTGCCACAGAAACGATACCGCTCTGATTCCGAAAAGAAACGCCACCGGCAAATGTCTGTAACAGTTTCACAGGAGGGATGGCCAATCCTCACATATTGAAAAAATATCGGGCAACAAAGTGCGAAATTCGCAGGAAACCCGTATATTTGCACAATGAATGACCGGAAAGACATTATTATCGCCGAAACGTTGACGGGCATCGGACAAGGAGAACTGGCCGGATACCTCTGCCACGCCTACTGCCATCAGGGGACGTGCGAACTGGTCTTCAACCAGAACACCTACCGACTCGCCGGCGGCGACTGCCTGATTATCCGGCGGGGCGACTTGGTGGAGTCGGTCAGCGAGAGCGAGGACTTCCGCGTGGACGCAATCTACGTCACCCCCGAATTTATTGAAATCTCAACACCCTACAGCAACTACGGCATGAAAGGACAGTTGGCACTGTTCAACAATCCGGTCATGCACCTCTCGGCCGAACAGCAGGAAGTATGCGTGCTCGACGTAGACTACATCAAAAGCCGGCTGGCACTCACCACGCACCGTTTCCACCGCGATGCCATGATCAACGCCATCCAATGCCTGATCATCGACCTCTTCGACTTCCATGCTTCCCTCTACGGAAACGAACGCATCTCCTCGCAGTATGCCGACATCATGGAGCGATTCCTGACCATGCTGGAGCGCGGCGACTATCGGCAAAACCGCGAAATCAACTACTATGCCGACAAACTCTTCATCACACCGAAGTATCTCTCGGAAGTTTGCAAAAAGGTGAGCGGCTTCCCCGCCAACTATTGGATTAACCGCTTCACCGTACTCGACATCAGCCGGCAGCTGCGCAACCGAAAACAAACCCTGACGGCACTGGCCGACTATTACAACTTCTCCTCACCGAGCTACTTCAGCCGCTATGTGCAGAAGTATCTGGGCGTATCTCCCTCCGGCTTCAGGGAATAAATCATCATTGTCTGCGCATCGCCCGCATGCTTCCTTCATCCGGAATCCGTAAAAAGTGAACTAAAACCTGCCGTTTTTATTACTCCCAGTTGCCGGTTTGCCCGTAATTTTGCAAACGGAAACAAGACAAGAACATGTTGAATACAAAAAGAAAAACAGAACGACTGCGTATGAAAAGAAAGCTTCTACTCGGTGCGCTGGCTACCATAGCCATCACCGCCAGTGCCCAGACGGGGCCGAACGGACAGCAGGCGCAAGGCCTGCTCATCAGCAAACAAGGAGTGTTCGCTTCCGGCGGACGCGTAACCACCCCCGTACCAGGCGACTATGACCCGACAACGAACTGGCTTGACATGACCCGCAAAGGCACAACGGCGCATGTGGACCATGCCAACACCTTCTATCAGATTCCCTTCGGAGGCAACGGAACACCCGTGGTCTTCCTGCATGGCTACGGACAGACACGGACCGGCTGGCAGGCTACGCCCGACGGACGTGAAGGATGGGCAGACTGGTTTCTGCGGAAAGGCTATTCTGCTTTTCTCGTAGACCAGCCACGGCGCGGTGCCGCCGGTGCCACGGAAGCAATGACAACAGATGCGCTGGATGCCGACGGCAACCGCTACAAGCCGGGTGACCAAGCCTGGTACACCCACTTCCGCATCGGCCGAGTAGCACCCGAAAGATACGCCGGCTCGCAATTCCCCGAAGGCGACGAAGCTCAACGGCAGTTCTTCTGCCAGATGACACCGAACACCGGAAGCTACGACGAACGGCTGTTCGGAGAGGCACTGAGTGCGGTCCTGGCCGACATACAAACGATGACCGGGCGCAAAAGCATCTACATCACCCACTCACAAGGAGGACGCGTCGGCTGGCAGACGGATGCAGACAACATCGCAGCCATCGTCGCCGTGGAACCGGGAGGAGCTCCCGCCGTGGGCAGCAACGAATACAAGAAGTTCCTTGCGGCCAAGGTGCCGATGCTGTTCCTCTTCGGTGACTACATCGAAAACGGTCCCGCAGACATCCAGTCGACGGGTTTCTGGCGCATGGTGTTGCAACAATGCCGGGACTTTGCCAAGCAGTACAACGCTGACGGCGGCGATGCCACAGTCATCCATCTGCCAGAAGAGGGCCTGCACGGCAACAGCCACTTCATGTTCCAAGAGAAGAACAATGCCGAAATAGCCAACCTCATTGCCACATGGCTGGCCAAACATGATCTATAAAAGGAAAAACTGAACATGAACAGATTCGACTATCACTTCCCGGTTCGCATCCATTTCGGACAGGGATGCTTCGAAGAGACACTAAAGGCAGAACTCGGAAAATACGGAAAGAACGTACTGCTGGCCTACGGAGGCGGCTCGCTGAAGCGCACGGGACTCTATGACCGCATCAAGGCACTGCTCGCAGAAACCGGCAAGGCCGTTACAGACTTCGAAGGCATCATGCCCAACCCTACCTATAAGAAAGTACAGGAAGGAAGCCGCCTCGTCCGCGAACGACACATTGACTTCATCCTCGCCGTGGGAGGAGGATCGGTGTCAGACTGCTGCAAGATTATCGCCGCACAAGCCCGGCTCGACGAAGACATCTGGGAGATGGAATACGGCAAACACCAACTGCCGACGGCATTTGTGCCGATGGGCGTGGTCGTAACGGCCTCCGGCACAGGCTCGGAGGAGAACAACGGAGCCGTCATCACCCACGAAGAGAAAAAACTGAAGAACGCCCTGTGGGGAGCCATGGCCGATTTCGCCATCCTCGACCCTGACCTGACGACAACCGTGCCGATGCGGCAGGTCATCAGTGGGGCTTTCGACACCCTGTCGCACTGCATGGAAACCTATTTCGGCCGCCCCGACGAGCTGACGGTGAGCGATGAAATCAACGAAGCCGTACAGCGCAACACCATCCGCAACCTGCGGCGCATCGCAGCCAACCCCGCCGACGACTTCGCCCGCTCCGAACTGATGTGGACATCGGCCATGGGCGAGAACGGAATCTTGAAGTTAGGCAAGGTGACCGACTTCCAGTGCCACATGATAGAACATCAGCTGGGAGCCTACACCGACTGCAACCACGGGCAGGGACTCGCTGTCCTGCATCCGACCTTCTACCGTCACATCTTTCGCCATGCCGAAGCGAAATTCAACCGCTGGGCACAGGAGGTCTGGCTCGTACAGGATGGCGATGAAGGCATTGATGCCTTGGAAGGGCTTATCCGTGAAGTGGGACTGCCGTCAACCCTCTCCGAGATGGGCATCAGCCTTGAAGACACAACGAGGAAAGCCATTGCCGAGTCCACCGTCATCACACCCGGATGCTGCAAGCAGCTCACCGCCGCCGAAATCGAAGAGATTCTCAAGGAATGTGAGTAAATCCCGTCGTTCAACAGCATATCGGAGAACGACAACGCCTGCCCGCTTACCCCCCTCTGACATACGGAGGCGGCAAGTGGGCAGGCTTTCTTTTTCCGCCACCGAAGCCCCTTCGTCAACCCGCTGAGCCTCAACGACTTAGCAAAACGGATTCAGCGGTGAGAATTTTTAATTTATTTTTTCAGAATTTTTAATTTATTTTTTCTCAGAAAATAAATTAAAAATTGTCGCGACTAAGCCTCATTCGGACAATCACTAAGGCTCAGTGGCTCTCCGAATGAGGTCAGAAAAGAAGAAAAGGGATGCTTTCTTAAGGCTCCGCCGAAGCCGGAGCTGCCAGCAGACTGCGATAGCGTGCCTCGTCGTTGAGCAGGCTGACCGCCTCTAACCATTGCTTGTCTTGACGCAAGGCGTTCTCCACGGCTCCCCGCTGATAGTAGTAGGCAGCCACGATGTCGCTCGCCAGCAGTTGCTTGACGTACTTCTTGCTGTAGTCCAAGTCGCGGTCAAGGTTGTGGTTGAGCTTGGCTTCGAGCGCATCGAACTCCGCCTTGGCATCGTCGTAGTAGCCTTCAAACTTGGCGAGCTTCACCAGACTCTCCAGATACTTGCGGCTCTCGCGGTCGTACTTGAAACCACTCGCCAGTACGGCCCGCTTGAAGTCGGCGTAGTCCTCATCCGAAATCTCAAAGTCCTTGGCCAAGGCAATGGAGGGATGCTTCTTGATGTATTCCACTTCCCAGTCGAACATCACTTCGGTGGAATCGCGGCCTGTAGAGGCCAAGTAGAAAGCGATGTTGGGCAGCGAATCGGCCTTCACCTCTACGTCGGGCTTGATGCCTCCGCCGTCGCGCACCTCACGTCCGTTGGCCGTATAGAATACCTTTGTCAACGAATCGGGCACATGCTCGGTATATCCGCCCTGCGTGTGCTTGTAGTTGATGGCCTGAATGCATCGCCCGCTGGGGATATAATACTTGCCCGTGGTCAGTTTCAGGTTGCCGTTGTAGGGCAGCGGCAGGTTGGGGAGCTGCACCAGACCCTTGCCGTAGGTGCGTGTACCCAATACGACGGCGCGATCCAAGTCCTGGAGCGAGCCGCTGGTAATCTCGCTGGCACTGGCCGTGTCGTCATTGACGAGCACGACGATGGGCATCAGCGTGTCGATGGGCTCCACCGAAGTCTTGTATTCGCGGTTCGAGCGTTCCAGCTTGCCTACGGTGCGCACCAGGAGCAGGTCTTTCGGCACGAACATATTGACAATGTTGATGGCTTCCTGCAAGGAACCGCCGCCATTGTTGCGCAGGTCGAGCACGAATTTGGTCATTCCCTGCTTCTTCATGTCCAGATAGGCACGGCGAACGTCCTTCGAACAGTCTTCGGTGAACTGCGTCAGGTTGAGATAACCGATGCCGTCGCGCTGCAAGCCATAGTAGCTGACGGCCGGCATCTGTATGGCCCGGCGCGTAATCTTGAACTTCAGCGTCTTGCCTGTGCTGGGGCGCTTCACCTTCAGCATGAAGGTCGTACCGGCTTCGCCGCGCAGATGCTCGCTGACATAGCTCACCGACTTGTCGGTCATCGTGGAATCGTCGATGGCCAGGATGATGTCGCCCTTCTTTACACCAGCTTCCGCGGCCGGCATGCCCTCATAGGGCTCGTCGATGACCACCCGCTTCAGTGCCAAGTGGTACCGGATGAGCGCGCCGATGCCCGCATACTTGCCCGAAAGCTGCATCTTCAAGTCGCTCTGCTTGTCCTCCGGATAATACTCCGTATAAGGATCGAGCGACCGCAACATGGCGTTGATGGCATAGCCGACGGTCACATTCGCATCGAGCGTGTCCACATACATCATCTCCAGGTCTTTGTAGATGGCGTTGAACACTTCCAGGTTCTTCGCCACATCAAAGTTGTGGTCTTGACTGTTTGTCTGTGCACCCACCTTTAGGGATGCTGCCAGCACCAGCATAGCCGTTATGATTCTCCTCATAGTCATTGTCAATCACGATTTTCCTTGCAAAAGTACATCATTATCACCATATACAGGCATCTAAGCCTGCTTTTTTATCATATTTTTAGGCATTAGCGAATTTTTTTCGGAAAAAGTTTGGTGGTTTCAAAAAAACGCCGTACTTTTGCACCCGCATTCAAGCAACACTGCTTCAGTAGCTCAGTTGGTTAGAGCACCTGACTGTTAATCAGGGGGTCGTTGGTTCAAGCCCATCCTGGAGCGCCCAAGAGGAGTTACGAAGGTAACTCCTCTTTTTGTTGCCTGCAATACACCTAAGCAAGGAATCTATTATAATCATCAACTATCAACACCTTATTAATTATTAAAATGAGACTCTTGACTATCATCGTGGCAGCCCTGATGCTGTCGGCCAACGTACAGGCCAAGAAAGACAAAACGTTCGTGACCGTCGACAAGACCAACCTTGTCAAACCGAACGGAGAGAAACTGTTTATCCTCGGAACCAACCTCGGCAACTGGCTCAATCCCGAAGGCTACATGTTCGGGCTGCAGAAGACGAGCAGCTACTGGATGATTGACCAGGCTATCGCCCAGATGGTAGGTCCGGATGCCACTGCCGACTTCTGGAAGGCGTTCAAGGAAAACTATATCACACGCGACGACATCGCGTTCATTGCCTCCACAGGCTCCAACACCGTACGCCTGCCCTTCAACTACAAGCTCTTCACCGATGAGGACTACATGGGACTGACGGCCGGACAAGACGGCTTTGCCATCGTAGACAAGGTCGTGGGCTGGTGCAAGGAGTTCAATCTTTACCTCATCCTCGACATGCACGACTGCCCCGGTGGCCAGACGGGCGACAACATCGACAACAGCTACGGCTATCCGTGGCTCTTCGAGAGCGAGCGCAGCCAGCAGCTGTTCTGCGACGTATGGAAAAAGATTGCCCAACGCTACAAGGATGAGCCCGTCATCCTGGGCTATGAGCTGATGAACGAGCCCATTGCCCACTACTTCGACAACAAGGACGTGCTCAACCAGAAGCTCGAACCGCTCTACAAACGGGCCGTGCGCGCCATCCGCGAGGTGGACACGAACCACATCATCCTGCTCGGCGGAGCCCAGTGGAACGGTTCTTTCGAGATGTTTACAGACTGGACGTTCGACAACAAGATCATGTATACCTGCCATCGCTACGGCGGAAGTGCCAAGAAGGAGGCCTTTATGAACATCATTGACTTCCGCGACAAGACCCAACTGCCAATGTACATGGGTGAGACCGGCCACAACAGCGACGAATGGCAGGCCGAACTCTGCCAGATGATGCGCGACAACAACATCGGCTACACCTTCTGGCCGTACAAGAAACCCGAAGGCTCGTGCATGAATGCGTTCCAGAAGCCCGCCCTTTGGGACAGCATCGTCGTTCGTTTTGCCGAAGGCGAACGTGCACGCTACGACAGCATCCGCTCGCGCCGTCCCGATCCGGCCGTAGCCCAGCGCGTACTCAACGAGTATCTGGAGAACTGCCGCTATGCCAACTGCACGCCGCAGAAGGGCTACATCCGCTCGATGGGCCTGAAAGCAGAGTAGGCACAGCCGGCAACAAGCCGCAGTCATCCCTTGCAGGAAACCCGCCGGTCGTGCAGGAGTCCTGCGCCCATCAGGCAAGAAACCCTATATTACCTGGCAATAAAGCCTATATAATAAGGTAATATAGGGTTTCTTGCTTTGTCATATAGCCTCTTTTACTCCCATCCTGCCCCCCACACGCTGCTTTCTGAAGGGGAAATGAATGGCAAGTAGGGGGCTTTCTGTCAGAAATCCAAGCTTTTTGGTTCATCCCCGAATTGCGTTGGTCTTATAGTTTAATAGCATAAGAAAAGCTGACAAATCATTATCTTTGTGGTTCCCCAACCATATCAGATATGAATGCCAGCTTATTATATCAGGCTTACGGAGTCAAGGACTATGCGTATGCCAGTACTGAGTACAAAGATAATGCAATATTCCTTAATCTCAAATCAATCTTGCCCCAAAGACATGTCTGCCCTCATTGTGGGAGCCAGCATGTCATCAGATATGGAACGGTTCTGCGGCATATTCACAATTTGCCATTTGGAAGCAAGACCTGCTATCTGTCCCTATGTATACAACGGCATGGCAGGCAGACGTCCCCTTTACCCACGGTGAGGTAAGTTATACCTACCGTTTCTCCCGTTATGTGCTTGACCTGCTGCGCATGGGCAACACGATATTGGACGTGGCCAGGCACCTGCATGTAGGTTGGAACATGGTGAAGGACATCCACAAGAAATATCTGAAATGCAAATACTCCCGCCCGGACATAAAGGGTGTGCGCCGGATAGGCATTGACGAGTTTGCGACACGGAAGGGGCATGTGTACAAGACGATAGTCGTTGACCTTGACACAGGACGCATCATACATGTAGGTGACGGAAAGGGCAAGGACGTGTTCGATGATGAGAAGAAGAGAAGGCTTGACAACATATTCAGTACCAATACACCGCTGTTCCACGCGTACTACCTCAGGGAAGACCTTGACCAAATATGGATGCAGAAGAGCAAGGAAGAGGGAGAGAAACAACTGGCTTATTGGTGCGAAAGAGCCAGAGAAACAAAGTTGCAACCTTTTGTAAAAGTCGCCAATACACTGACGGCAAGCAGGACGGGAATACTCGCATGGTATGACGCATCTGTAACCAATGCTATACTTGAGGGAATTAACAACAAAATCAAGGTCATGAAGCGCAGGGCATATGGCTATAGAGACGATGAATACTTCAATCTACTACTGTTCGGATTGCATGACAAGACCAACGCAATTCGGGGATGAACCTGAAAACAGAAAAAGGCCACGGAAAACAAAAATATCATAATTTAAAGTTTTTGTGCCACATATTAAATACAACCAACCTGTAAAAGCACTATCTTTGCATCGTAAAAAGAAAGAAACCCTTCAACTATCCAATCTATCAACGGACATGAATAAAAGAAACGTACTCCTTGTCGCCGCAGCAGCCCTGCTCACAGCTGGAACGGCCACAGCTCAGACGCAAAGCAAGAAGCGCGGCATTGCCTACGACTTCACTTCGATGGCCGATTTGCAGGCCGTCAGTCCTGGTGTGTCGTGGTTCTATAACTGGGGTACGAGTCCGAAGGAAGCCGTGGCCGGCTGCTTCAAGGAAGCAAACATGGTGCATGTGCCGATGACCTGGAATGCCGGCTACAACAAAAACGACCTGCGCAACTACCTCAAAAGCCATCCGGAGGTGAAATACCTGCTCGGCTTCAACGAGCCCAACTTCTGGTCGCAGGCCAACTTGACTCCGAAGCAGGCCGCAGCCAAATGGCCAGAGCTGGAAGCGTTGGCCGATGAGTTCGGACTGGAGCTCGTCAGCCCTGCATGCAACTGGAGTGGCGATGCCATGGAGGAAGACGGCGTGAACATGCAAGACCCCGTCCGCTGGCTCGATGCCTTCTTTGCCGCCTATCCCGAAGCCAAGGTAGACTACATCGGCATCCACTTCTACATGCCCAACCAGCCTGCCTACGAAGCCAACATCGAGCGGTTGCGGAAGTACGGGCGCAAGATATGGCTCACGGAGTTTAACATGGACAAGAGCGTGGGCGACAACGGCACTGCCGACGAGCAACGCGACTTCATCGTCAACATGATCCACTACCTCGAAAAAGAAGACCTCATCTTCCGCTATTCGTGGTTTATCGGCCGCGCATGGGACAGCTGGCACACCCTGCGGCAGACACTCCACCTGCAAAAAGGCAAGCAACGCATCCGGCTGGGCTTCACCTTCGGCGGCATCAACGTCAACTGGCTGAGCATCAGCAAGGACGACAATCATGCAACAGCCATCGACGGAGCCTCCCTTCAGGCACTGACCGACAGCGAAACGGTGAAGAAGGTCACCATCCTCGACACCAACGGACACATCATGGAGGCCAGCCGCAACGGCATGAGTCCTTCCGCCATCCTGCCACGGGGAATCTACGTTGCCCGTATCGACTACACCGACGGCACCGTGGCCACCCGGAAGTTCATCAAGTAACGACAATCGGTAATCGTTTTCATCATAATAAGCTACGTTAGTTAAGTAAAATTAGAGTTAGTTATTGTTTTCAGGTTGTATCAAGTCAGCCCGGGAGGGTCCGCTTGATACAGCCTTTTTGGTAGAATAAACTGCGCTGAGCGCATCAACATAAAACAAAGGATATGAAAAAATACCTCATCCTGCTGGCATTTGTAGCCGGCACCACAGCGGCTCAGGCCGCAGACAACCCAAGCCCGCGCCTCGGTCAGGAACCGATGAGCCAGCTTCTCCAAGCACTCACACTGGAGGAGAAGGTGCGGCTCGTGGTAGGCACCTGTCAGATGCAGCCTAATCCACCCTATCCGGCACCCGGCACGTTTGTCCGTCCGCCCCAGACAGGCGGCAACACGGCCATGGTCAAAGGCAAGGTGGCCGGCTCGGCCGGCGAAAGCTACGGCGTAGAACGCTTGGGCATCCCTTCGCTGGTCTATGCCGACGGTCCCGCCGGTGTGCGTATCGACCCCGTACGCGAAGGAGAAGACCGCAGCTACTATGCCACGGCCTTCCCCGTAGGCATCCTGCTGGCCTCGACGTGGGACCGCGAAACTGTAGAGCAAGTGGGTCGCGGCATCGGCAACGAAGCCTTGGAGTATGGTGTAGACCTCATGCTGACTCCGGGCATGAACATCCAACGCAATCCGCTCTGCGGCCGCAACTTCGAATACTATTCGGAAGATCCCGTCCTGGCTGGCAAGACGGCTGCCGCCATGGTCCGCGGCATCCAGTCGCAGGGCGTAGGAGCCTCTGTCAAGCACTTTGCTGTCAACAACCAAGAGACGTTTCGCAACGGAATCAACGTCATTGTCTGTGACCGTGCACTGCGCGAAATCTATCTGAAGGCTTTCGAGATTGCTGTCAGAGAGTCGGCACCCCTCACCGTCATGTCGTCGTACAATAAAATCAACGGCACCTACGCCTCGGAATCATCCCGTCTGCTGACAGACATTCTCCGAAAAGAATGGGGATTCCGCGGATTCGTGATGACTGACTGGTGGGGCGAGCACGATCCAGTAGCGCAGATGCAGGCAGGCAACGACCTACTGATGCCCGGTACGGAGGAACAGATACTGGAAATCATCGCCGCCGTACGTCAGGGACGGCTCTCCGAAAGCATCATTGACCGCAATGTGGAGCACATCCTGCAAGTAACCCTGCAACTGCCAGCCTTCCGCCAGTACGCCTACAGCAATCAGCCGGACCAGAAAGCCCACCAGCTGACGGCTCGCGAAGCCGCCGCTGAAGGCATGATCCTGTTGAAGAACAAGACACAGGCCCTGCCGCTGAAGCACCGTTGTCGTCCGGCATTGTTCGGCGTGGCCAGCTACGACCTCATTGCAGGCGGCTCCGGCAGCGGATACGTCTACAAAGAACATAAGATTTCTCCATGGCAAGGGCTCACCAAGGCCGGTCTGAAGCCCTATCAGCCGCTGACCGACCTCTATACCGACTACATCGCAGCCACCAAACGCCAGCTGCCGCCTGAAAACTTCTGGTCAGTACCCATCGTTCCCGAGCGCAGCATCGAGGAATCCGACATCAACGCGGCCGCAGCAAAGGCCGACGTGGCCATCGTCACCCTCGGACGCAGTGCCGGCGAAGGCACCGACAGGCAGGTTTCAGAAGGCGACTACCTGCTCACGGCCACCGAGCGCGCCCTTCTCGCCGATGTGGCCAGCCACTTCCATGCACAAGGCAAGCCCGTCGTCGTACTGCTGAACGTCAGCGACATCGTCGACATGGCATCCTGGCAGGATCAGGCCGATGCCATCCTGCTCTGCTGGCAGCCCGGACAAGAAGGCGGATACGCCATTGCCGACCTCCTCACAGGTCGGAAGAATCCCTCGGGACGCTTGCCGGTGAGCATTCCGAACACCTACACCGACGTACCATCATCCGACAACTTCCCAGTGACCAATGTCGGCAACCGCGCACAGTCCCCCGCCTGTGTCGTCTACGCCGAAGACCTCTTCGTGGGCTATCGCTACTTCGACACCTACGCCGTAACGCCCGCCTATCCGTTCGGTTTCGGACTCTCCTACACCACGTTCGACTATACCGTGGGAGCCTGTACGACAACGACCGTGGCCGACTCGGCAACCGTCGTGTCCGTTCCCGTCACCATCCGCAATACGGGCAAAGTGGCCGGACGCGAAGTGGTGCAGCTCTACGCCTCCGCCCCCAAGGGCCGACTGGTCAAACCCGCCACGGAACTCAAGGCTTTCGCCAAGACGCGACTGTTGAAGCCAGGCGAAACACAGACACTCACCTTCACCCTCAAGGCCGCCGACCTCGCATCGTGGGATGCCGACGCTGCCAGCTGGGTGTGCGAGCCGGGCGAGTATGCCCTGCACGTCGGTGCTTCGAGCCGCGACTTCCGCGGCCATGCAACCGTGAGCATAGCCCAAACCATTCAAATGCCACCAACAAGAAAATAGTATAGAACGATGAAAAGAACACTCTTAGGACTGCTGCTCGTTGCAGCAACGGTGTCGGTACAGGCCGCCGACATGTACGCCGCCACCCGGAAGGCGTGGCTGGAGAAGGCCGAAGCCCTGAAACCGCAGCTCACCACCACGGAGGTGCGTCCCGTCGGTCTGGTCAAGTCCGTACAGGATCCTGCCGCCTATCAAGGCTGGCGGTTTGAAAAATGCGGTGAAATGGGCGATTTTTACTCCCAATCGATGAAAAAGAACCCGTCAGTCATTGTCGACTTCGGCCGCCACATGACCGGTTTCTACTCCTTCACGCTCACCACTACCTATCGGGCACAGGATGCACCCGTGCGCATCAAGTTCACCTTCGGCGAGGTTCCTGCCGAACTGAACACCCCCTTCGACCCGTTTCCCGGCACCTTGAGCCGTGCCTGGTTGCAGGATGAGGTGGTGACGGTGATGCAGGTGGATCAGGAAATCACCCTGCCGCGCCGCGTGGCCTGCCGCTATGTGAAGATAGAACTGCTCGGTGCATCGCCCGACTTCGACTTTGCACTGACCGACATGCGCTTCCAGGCTCTCTCGTCGGCTCCCGACATCGCCGCCCCCACCCTGGCTTCGACAGCCAGCGACCGCATCCGCGACATCCAGCGGGTATCGGTGGAGACACTGCGCGAGTGTATGCAGACGGTGTATGAGGACGGACCGAAGCGCGACCGCCGCCTGTGGATTGGTGACGTGTATCTGGAATCGCTGGCCAACCAGTATTCGTTCAAGAACCACGACCTCACCAAGCGGTGTCTCTACCTGCTGGCCGCACTCGCAGCAGAGGACGGACGGCTCCACGCCAACGTGTTTGAGACCCCGGAACCCCATCCGCAGTATGGCTCCCATTGTCTGGACTACAGCCTACTCTACACCCTTGCACTTCAGGAATACACGCGGGCCACGGGCGACAAGGCCACGGCGCGTGAGCTATGGCCTGTCTGCAAGCGGCAAGTAGAGGACGCTCTGAGCTATCTGGACGACGACACCATGCTCTTTAATCCGCAGAAGAAGAACGACGGACTCTGGCTGTTCTTCGACTGGAAGGCCGGCATGGATCCGTCGACCGCCATCCAAGGCCTGCTCATCCATGTGTTGAACAGCAACTACGCCTTTGCGAAGGAACTGGGATGCCAGCAGGACGTAGCCGGCTGGCCCGCGATGGCCAAGAAGATGGGTGCTGCCGCCCGCAAGCATCTCTACGATCGCAGCCGCGGCGTGTTCGTCAGCGGTTCCGGCAAGCAAGTGTCGCAGATGTCACAGATATGGATGACCCTCTCCGGCGTGATGAACAAGCAGGAAGCAGAGCGCGCCCTGCGCTACGCCACGACCCACGACGACGTGGTGGGACTGGGTGCACCCTACGCCCATCACTATCTGGTGGAGGCGATGCTGCACTGCGGCATGAACAAGGAAGCCCGCCAGCATGTGGAGGAATACTGGGGCGGCATGGTGGACAAGCAGGCCGACACCTTCTGGGAGGTCTATGTACCGGGCGACGAGTATCTTTCGCCCTACAACTTCCATCCCATCAACAGCTACTGTCACGCATGGAGCTGCACGCCGGTCTACTTCATCCAGAAATATCCGGAAATCTTCCAACGCTGACAAACCTCGCGGCAGCGGCATGGAGCCATCGCCATCCTGCCAGTGAAGCCCAGCCATCGGGTAAAACAGGGTATATTACGCCGTAAAAGAGCCTATATTGAAAAGGAATATACCCTCTATTACTTTGCAAGAAACCCTGTTTTACCTGCCGAGGAGGCTCTCCTCCGACAACAAGACAGCCCCACAGCACCAGCGAAAGGGCTGCAAAGGCAACAACTCAATAGCAAAAGCCATGACTAACTTGAATCTGAAATACCTGATAGAGAACGCCCAGGACAGTCTCTGGGGGCTCACGGTGAGCTGTGTCGGACAGCAGCACATCGGCAAGAACGAACCTTATCCGCCACAGACGCACCCTTCTGAATATACGTTTGCCAGCAAGACAGGGCGCACCCTCGACGAATACCAGTTTATCTACATCACACAGGGACGAGGAACATTCCAGTCTTCCAGCTGTGCGCCCTGCGAAGTGAATGCGGGTGACATGTTCCTGCTATTCCCCGGGGAATGGCACAACTATCGTCCCGACCCCGCCGTGGGATGGGATGAATACTGGATAGGCTTCAAAGGACAGCACATAGACAACCGCACGGCCAACGGCTTCTTCCTTCCGTCGTCGCCCGTCTTTCATGTGGGGCTGAATGAGGAAATCGTGCATACCTACCGGCGCGCCATCACCATCGCCAAGGAACAAGACATCGGCTACCAGCAGATGCTGGCAGGTCTAGTGAATCTGTTGCTGGGGCTTGCCTATTCGCTGGACAAGCACGCGGCCATCGACGACCATGGCGCACTGGAACAGATCAACAGGGCAAAAGTCATCATGCAGGAAAGTCTGGCCGACAACATGCAGCCGGAAGCCATCGCCTATCAGGTAAACATGGGCTACAGCAAATTCCGCCGCATGTTCAAGGAGTTCACCGGCTATGCGCCGTTCCAGTACATCCAGGAACTACGGATGCAAAAGAGCAAGGAACTGCTGGCCAATACGAACATGCCGTTGCGCGAGATTGCCTACGAAGTGGGCTATGACAACCCCGATTACTTCTCCACCGCCTTCAAGCGCATCGTCCACACCACGCCATTGGCCTATCGGAAAAGAGGGAGATGAGGATTTCAGCTGCCCTGTTCATCCATGGCCTGAATGAAGGCGAGGAGGTTCTCGCCACTCTCCATACCCAGTTTCTTGCGCAACCGATAACGGGCGGTCTCGATGCTACGCACCGAGGTATTCAGCAGTGAAGCCATTTCCTTGCTGCTGAGTCCCATGCGCAGGTAGGCACAGAGTTTCAGGTCGTTTTTCTTGAGGTCGGGATAGGCATTGGTGAGCTTCTGCATGAAGTTGTCGTAGACGAGATCGAAGTTCTCGGAGAACTTTTCCCAGTTGTCATCTTCGCTCATATTGGTGCGTATGCTACGCCGCAGGTCGCTGATTTTCTTGGTGATGCGCGCCTTGGTCTCTTCCCGTCGCACACTCTCGGAGAGTTCCTCAAGCTGCTGGTCGATGTCTTGCAGCATGTCGTTCTTGCGTACCAGGTTCATCGTGGAGTCGCCCAGCTCGCTCGACTTGTGCTTCAGGTCAACCTCCAGCTGCTTGCTGCGCAGCTTGATCAGTTCCTTCTCGCGTTTCTCTTCTTCCATCTGGAACTGCATCTGCTGTTCGTGCAACTCGCGTTCCTGCTCCTTCTTTACGCGTACCAGTTCCCTTTCAGCCCGCCGTTTCAGGTAAAGCATCAGTCCATAGACAAGGGCTCCGCCTAATAATATATATAAGAGGTACGCGTACCACGTCTGATACCATGGCGGAAGGACATGCAGACGGAGGACGGCCTCGCTCACCACGCCGTTTACATGGTTATGGGCTTTCACGCGGAAGACGTATTCTCCGCCAGCAAGCCGTGTATATTCTTTCGACGTATTGGTCTGCGCATTGCTCCACTGGGTGTCATAGTTCTCCAGGAAACAGCTATAGTCCACAGCCTTCTGGTCGTGGTATTCGGGCATGACGAACTCCAGTCGGATGGAACTGAGACTGTGAGGGATGACGATGCGGGGTGTTTCGTCCTTGTCGTACCGATAGTAGAGGAGCGAATCCTTGCCCACAGTGCTGTAGAGGGCGCGTACAAAGACATCGCTGGACTTTTTCTCCTGCACGAACTGGTTCTCCATCATGTAGAATCCGTTGTCGTAGTTGAGAATGACATGGTCGCTGTCGGGTTGGCAGAAGTGTCCGAGACTGATTTGCAGACGGCGTATCATGTTCTGATAGGACACGGTATCTACACGGTAAGTGCCGTTTTTCTGCTTGCGGGCAATGGCCAGATAGTCGGGTTTGTAGCCCCAGATGTCGCCACGGGGAGTCTCCAGAATGCGCAGGGTCGTCCCGTAGGTGTCGAAGACACGGTTGAAGGTTTCGTTCTTCACGAGTTTGTGCGTCGTGGCATCATAGTTTCGGAATCCGTCGACGGAGGAAATGAAGACGCGTCCGCCAATCTTGCACACATGGTTGTTGTCGTCAACGGCCAAGCCATTGGCGTGGTTGAAATACTCCATGTCTACAGCCCGCTTGAGGTCGTCGGTCAGCCGGAAGTGATAGATGCCCTTCTGCCAGTGGCTCACCCATATAGATCCGTCGCTATCTTGCAGGAATCCGCCACTCGACTCGCCGAAGCCTTCCAGCCTGTTCACAAATTCGACGCTGCTGCCCTGCTGCCGAAGGATGGCAAAGCCGTCATAGTCACAAGTAAGGATATAACCGGGATGACCGGCTAAAGCCATGAAGTTCCACGTTCCGGTCAAGCCCTCGATGCGCCGGGCCGTTGTTCCCTGCACCACAAAGGCTCCCTCGTTGGCTCCACAGAGCATGGTGCCGTTGATTTCCTTGAGTCCCCAGATTTGTCCCGACACGCCATTGACCGTCTGCGGTACGGCAGGTGCCGACGAACTGGCCAGCGGCCATGTGGTGAGGAAGAGCCCCTGGTTGGTTCCTAAATAGATATGGTGATTGAAGATGGCCGAAGCATAGCCCGTGCCGATATTGTTTCCCGTTCCCAGCAGGTCTCGGTAGGGCGTGTCGAGCATCACATAGGAAATGCCGTTGTCCAGTCCCAGCCAGATATTGTTGAAGTCATCGAAGCGCAACGACAGTACCGTGTTGTTCTGCAAACCCGTCATCACATTCACATAATAGTTATCATTGGTCTTCAGATCCTTCACCACCAGTCCGTTCCTGACCGTTCCGAAGGCCATGTAGTTGCCGTGGATGGCCGCACAATACACTTGGTTGTACTGCAACATGGGCGAGATGTCGAGCACGAAGGGGCGCATGGTCCGGCCGTTCCATGCCCAGATGCCGTCGACAGCCGTCACAAACAGCAGGTCACTGCCATAGGGAAGTACGGCACGCACACCTTTTCCACGCAGCACCTCACTGCCGGGAAGTGGCTGTAGGGCTCTACCCGTGAATCGGTAGATGCCTTCCTTGCAGGATATATATAAGGTGTGATTGACGACGGTGGAGTTCTCGATGTCATCATGTACGTCGTAGACATCCAGTTGCTCGTCGGGATGGCACACAAAGAAACGGGTACGCGCCCGAAAGACAAGATCCTTGCCTAACGGATGGATGCGCCAGATTTCGCCAAACACGCGGTCTTCCTCGCGCAACTTGCGCGAAACGGACACATACTGTAGTGAAGAACGGGTGCTGTCGGCCTGAAAATAGCCGAATTCATCGGTTGCTCCCACATAGGTGCGATTACCTTCCGAGACAAACTCCACCGCTCTCACATTGGTGTAGTTAGGTACCGTGGAGACCATCCAGCGATCACCATCGAACGACAACAGGCCGTTGTTGTTGGCAAACAGCATCCGATAGTCGTCAGAACAGCTGATGCCCCAGTTCTGTGTACCGCCGTTATAGTCCAGACTGGCGAAATTTCTCAACGTAGGAAGCTGAGCCACAGCCGCCTCCAGCATACCTACCATCCAGATTAGTAGAACGAGATAACGTTTCATGGTCTATTGTTTGCTTTCCTTTTAGGTTTTTATCTGCTTTGTATTGCTTTTTTGTGAAAAGTCATCCGTCCAGACAAGCCAGAAACCTTTTCCGCCCCCGTTGCAGCCTTTCCACCTGCAAGTCAGGAATCAGCCGTGAGCATCTGATGATTGTCAGGACCATTCGTTTCAACGCCACAAATGTAAGAAAAATATTTTTATCTTTTATAAAAAGAGTACGTCATTTAGCAATTATTAAGCCTTTAAAAACGCACTTTTCTGCCCTTCGCCCCCTTCGGAGTGAGGTCTTTAAATGGGAAAAGTGAGGTTTTTGCGTAGTATTTTATTTGTTTCGTATACGAGAATCGCTTACTTTTGCAAGCAGAGAAATCGAAAATCAATTATCAACAGTTAACTCATGAAAGCAAAATTGACCTTTTTGATGCTGCTGTTCCCTATGCTACTGGCAGCTCAATCCATCAAGATTCAAGGAACCGTCATTGCAGAAGCTGACGGCTATCCGCTTCCTGGCGTTACCGTCAAGGTGCTCGGAACCAATATTGCTACCGTGACTGACATCGACGGAAACTACTCGTTGTCGACCAACAACGCGGGTACGCTCGAGTATTCTTTCGTAGGATGCAAGACGCAGACGCGCAAGTTCAACGGCAGCAGTACCATCAACATCACACTGGCTGACGACTCCAACATGCTGGACGAGGTGGTGATGATCGGTTACGGTACGATGAAGAAGAGCGACCTGACCGGTTCTGTAGCCACCGTGAACACCGATCAGATGAAGAAAGTTCCGGCCGTGAGCATTGACCAGGCCTTGCAGGGTCGTGCCGCCGGTGTTTCTGTCAATCTGAACTCTGGTCAGCCGGGTGCCGGTGCCACCGTGCGTATCCGCGGTATTGGTACGGTAAACGACGCGAACCCTATCTATGTTGTCGATGGAGTCATCACCGACAACATCAACTTCCTTTCTCCGAACGACATTGCTTCCATGGAAGTATTGAAGGATGCCTCTTCAACAGCAATCTATGGTTCGCGCGGTGCCAACGGTGTCATCCTTGTGACGACGAAAACGGGCAACACCAAGGGCCATAGCGAAATCAGCTACGACGGCTATATCGGCTGGCAGACTTCCACGAAGATGCTCGACGTGATGAAGAGCCGTGACTTCCTGGAGACGCAGTTGTCCATGACTGGTGTCACCAAAGCGCGTCGCAACTACTATTACGGGCACACCTTCAATGAATACGTCAACCAGTATCTCACGTCCAGCAGTGAGAACTTCCCCGCCGTATTGGGCTATAACCCCGAAACGAAGAAGTTCGACCCCGAATATACAGGCTATGGCTTGGACTACAGTGCCATTGAGACTGACTGGCAGAACGAAGTGTTCCGTTCGGGAGCCTTCATGCAGAACCACCACGTCAGCATCGACGGTAGCACCGACAAGTCAAACTATTCGTTCAGCGGCAGCTACTACGATCAGGACGGTACCATCATCGGTTCCAACTACAAGCGTTATACAGTCCGCGCCAACACTTCGTTCGAAGTGAACAAATGGTTGAAGATTGGAGAGAACGCCACCTATATGTATAGCACAGGCCGTTGGGTGATGAACAACAACGCCAGCCCGGGTGCCTCTATCATCTCAGCAGCACTGGCTATGGCTCCGTGGGATCCCACCCACTACCCCGAAGGTTCCTATTCTCGCAAAGGCAAAGACCTGAGCGGGCAGATTTCCGCTGCATCCAACTTCAAGAACGTGACCAACCCGTTCTCGCAGGTTGAGCACTCCCACCCGAACAACGTCAATGAGCGTTTGGTAACCAACCTCTATGCAGAAATTACCCCGTTCAAGGGCCTGACCTATCGTGCCGACGTGAGTGCCGACTTCACCTGGAACCGCGGCCGCACCTACTCTGAGAAATATTTCCACTCTGAGTTCGACCGCATGGAGAAGAACGGTGTCGGTGCCAACATCGACCGCTACAGCTCCGTCATCTGGAACAACATCCTGACCTATGCCAACACCATCAAGGACCACAACTTCTCCGTAATGTTGGGACAGACAGGCGAGGAATACAACTACTACGGTCTGAGCGGCAGCGGTAACTATGTGCAAGGTGCCGAAGACCCCATCCACTGGTATCTAAACCAGACCGATCAGAACACACGCCTCGCCGGCGACGGCGTGAGCCGTTCACGCCGTTTCTCCTGGCTCGGCCGTGCTTTCTATTCTTGGAAAGATCGCTATCTCTTCACATTCAACTTCCGTGCTGACGGTACCAACAAGTTCCCGGAGAACACATGGGGCTACTTCCCCTCCATGGCACTCGGTTGGCGCGTCAAGGAAGAAAACTTCCTGAAGGACGTAAAATGGATTGATAACCTGAAACTCCGCTTCGGCTGGGGACGCATCGGTAACGACAAGATTGGCAACGACGCCTTCAACCAGACGATTTCCAATACGCCTCCTACCTTCGTGGGCTATGTACTGGGCACCAAGCAGGAACTCACCAGCGGTGCCACCGTCATCACCTGGAAGAATCTGGGTGGTCTGTGGGAATTGACTGAGACTTGGAACCTCGGTGTAGACTTCAACCTGTGGCACGGTTTGCTCAGCGGTAGCGTGGAAGGCTTCATCCGCGACACCAAAGACATGTTGCTGACCGTGAAAGGTCCGGCATGGACGGGTAACCGCTACGACGCGCAAGCCAACGTGGGCAAGGTGCGCAACAAGGGTCTGGAATTCCAGCTCGGCCACACCCACAGCATCGGCGACTTCACCTACTCTGTCGACGGCAACATCTCCTTCCTGAGCAATGAACTGACAGCCCTCAACGGCGGTGATGTCGTCCGCGACGGCAACGGCATCCAGGTTTCCGACCAAGGCTACACACTCTACACCTTCATGGGCTATAAATATAAAGGTATCTACAAGACCGACGAAGAAGCCGCCACTGCCATGTGGGGCTATGGCGATGCCCAGCAGTACCATGCAGGCGATGCCATCTATGAAGATGTTTCCGGTCCCGAAGGAGTGCCCGACGGCAAGATTACGGAGGAAGACAAGGTGGACATCGGCAACCCGTTTGCCAACATTGTCTACGGTCTGAACCTCAGTGCCCAGTGGCGCGGCATCGACTTCTCGATGTTCTTCTCCGGACAAGCTGGCAATAAGATCTACAATGCTCTCCGCACCCGTCTCGAAGGTACTGGTACGAACTGTATCCTCGCCAGCTACATGAAAGACGTATGGCACAATGTCTACGATGAAGAAGGCAATATCATCGGACAGGAAGGTACGATAGCCAATCCCTACAACACGTTCAACAGTGCTGTTTCCAGCCGATTCGTTGAGAGCGGTTCCTACTTCCGCCTGAAGAACATCCAGCTGGGCTACACCTTCCCCCGCCAGCTCATCAGCAAGGTGGGTCTGTCCAAGCTCCGCGTCTATGCTTCTTGCAGCAACCTCTTCACCATCACCCACTATTCGGGCTACGATCCTGAAGTCGGAGGCGGCGTAGATTACGGTAACTATCCTCAGGCACGCACCATCCTCATGGGATTGCAGGTAACATTCTAAACCTTTTTGAAGTCGAAACAAATAAAGAATAAAGTCATGAAAAAATATATTGTATTAGCATTGGCCGTCCTTTCGCTGACATCTTGCAACGACTGGCTGACAGAAGATACTCCGGGCATCACTCGCCTGCAGGACTACTTCATGGACGGTACGGAAGAAAAGGCAGAAGACGTAGTGACCGCTGCATACGTTCCGCTGATGTGGGAGTTCGGCGAAGGCGACTACTGCTACGAATGGATGATTGGTGACATTGCCTCTGACGATGCCTTGAAAGGCGGACAGAACATTGCCGACGGTCTGCAATACGGCGACATCGACAATTTCAAGGTACAGGCCGACAACTCCATGCTTCTGGCCTACTGGCGTGCACAGTGGACGGGTGTAGCTCGCACCAATCTCGCCATCATGCAACTGCCCACCATGGCCAACGACTCCATCCGCGAAGAATTCCTCGACCGCACCATCGGCGAGGCCAAGTTCCTCCGCGCCTACTATTACTTCCGTCTGGTACGCGTCTTCGGTGGCATGCCGATTATCACCGATGTGATTGACAGCGACACGAAATGGAAGCAGGAGCGTAACAGCGTGGAAGAGTGCTATGCCTTCATTCTTGACGATTTGAAGGATGCAGAATCCAAGTTGTGGCTCAAGAGCCAATATGCCGACGAGGATCTCGGCCGCGTCACAAAGGGTGCCGCACAGGCTATGCTGGCTAAGGTAAACCTCTACAAGAAAGACTACGCCGAGGCCAAGAAGTGGGCGAAGAAGGTTATCGACTCCGGTGAGTACAGCCTGTTTGCCGACTATTTCCAGAACTTCACCCTCGAAGGTGAGAACGGTAGTGAAAGCGTCTTTGAAATCCAGTATATGGACGACGATATGAGCGACGGCTGGAACGGCTTCGGCTTCACCCGCGGCTCCCTCTCACAGGTAATGACCCGCTCCCGTTCGAGCGTACTCGGCGGCGGATGGGGCTACAACCGCCCCACCCAAAACCTCTACGACGAATACGAGACGGCTCCCACCCTCGACCCGCGTCGCGAGATGACCATCCTCACGCCGAAGGAAAACGAGATTACCAATGAGGCCGAAGAGAACTACTGCGGAAACTGGCATGTTTCCAACAAGCTGGCTTGGACAGACTGGCAGACACGCACCTTCCCGAAGCTCTCCCACGACACCCGCGGTCCGTTGAACAACCGCCAGATCCGCTATGCCGACGTGCTGCTGATGTATGCCGAGGCCTGCTGCGAGCTGGGTGACAATGCCGAAGCCAAGAAAGCACTCAACGAAGTGCGTGCCCGTGTGGGACTGGCTGCCTTCCCCTATACAGCCACCATCCAAGGCAAGAGCGTCACCTATGCCGACAACCAGAACGACCTGCGTCAGGCCATCCGCCATGAGCGCCGCGTAGAGCTGGCCATGGAAGGCCACCGCTGGTTCGACCTCGTACGCTGGGGCATTGCCAAGAAGACGATGGATGCCTATATCGCAGGCGAGACCGCCGAAGCAAAAGGTCTATGGGGTCAGTTTGTTGAAGGCAAGCACGAGCTCTTCCCCATCCCGACCCTTGAGCAACAGCTCTCCGGCATTGCCCAGAACCCTGGCTATTAATCCACGAAACCATCACGGGTGGGGTTCGTCTCCACCCGTGGTAACATAACAAAAATCATTAACAACATTCATTATTAACTTTTTAAACAATTTACAATTATGAAGAAAATGTTACTTTTGGCTGCTGCCGCTATGATGGGCACAGCTTCGTTTGCAGGAAAAACAGACATCACTGAAATCTGCAAGATTACAGAAGTTGAAGGTACAAACACTTTTGCTCCTGAGGCTGAGTACTACTATGTCATTTACTGCGGTGAAGAAACAATGGGACAGCTGGGTATCGACGAAGGGAACTCTATGAATTTCCTGGGGCTTGAAGGTTCTAACCTTGACATTTGGCCTAATGGTGAGAGCGTTGAATGGCGTGACACTCCTGATCTTAACTCTTTCGGTGTTGCAGGTGAGTATCAGAATCCTACATGTGCAGCCTGGGCAGAACTCTGGTATGGTGGAGGTTGGATGGTACCGGCTACCCAAGCAGATGCCGTAAAGGCTATTCCTTCAGATGCTAAGCTCCATCTCTGCGTCAGCTCCATGACTCCAGGTAAAGAGCAAATCAATCTTAATTCTAATGGCAATGAGGCAAACATCATCCTTGATTTCGGTGGTACACTGAAAGCTGATGGTACCTGGTACAACATTGAACTGAGCCTCGAAGACCTTCTTGACAAAGCAGACGTGGACTACAAAGAATTCACAGGCGGCTATGTAGCGTCATTCAATCAAGGTGGTGACTGCGTGGTTGGTATGGGATTCTGCTGGGATTCATTCTTCTTCTATGGTGGCAAGCCTGAGGCTACCGGCATCGAAACTGTAAAGGCTGAGACCAACGTAAACGCTCCTGTTTACAACCTCGCTGGTCAGCGCGTTGCCAAGAACTACAAGGGCATCGCCATCCAGAACGGCAAGAAGTTCATCGTCAAGTAAGCTAACGTTGAATAAAAACTAACCCAAAGGCTGTGCCGTCGTCACGGCACAGCCTCTTTCCTTCTCTTGTCCCCTTGGCAAGTATCACAATACCTTATTAAAAATAAAGAACTATCATTATGAGAAAGCTTTCTATCCTTCTGCTGACAATCACTCTTTCGAGCACAACGCTCCTTGCTCAGGACAACAGAAGTTTCAAACGCGGCTTCGGTGAAGAAGCTTTAGTCTATGAAGAAGACTATGAACAGCTGAAAAAAGGCAGTACATGGTTCTATGACTGGGGTACCGCTCCCCGCCCACAGATTGCCGACAAGTGCGGTGTGGAGAACGGTCTGGAGTTTGTTCCGATGATTTGGGGCGCAGGTTTCGACCTTAACAGCATTAAGGCATGGTCCGATGCCCATCCCAACGACCGCTATGTGCTCGGTTTCAACGAGCCCAACCTTACTGGCGACCACGGTGGCAGTGCCATCCCCCCCACGGTGGCAGCCGAAAAATGGCATGAGATTGAGCAGTTTGCCAAAGACAACAACCTCTCGCTCATTGCTCCTGCCCTTAACTATTCACCGGATATCGTGGACGGCGTACACTATAGCACGCCCGACATGTGGATGGATGCATGGATCAAGGCCTACAAGGATGCCTACGGCACCGCCCCCCAGTACGATTATCTGGCTCTGCACAGCTACATGGGCTCTGCCGAAGCCATGAAGCCCTACATTGACAACTTTGCCAAGAAATACGGTAAGCAGGTTTGGCTGACAGAATTTGCCTCTGCGCCCGACGGCATCACCGAAACGGAAGAGAGCCAAATCAAGAAAATGATAGCCATGGTCGGCATGGTGGAAAAGAATGAGAACGTTTTCCGCTATGCGTGGTTCAAAGGGCGCGACGGCAACAGCAAGGCACCCTACTGGGGACTCATCACCAAGCCCAATTCCAGCAAGGGCATCGAACGCGGACACCTCTCCGACTTGGGCTATGCCTATAACAACATGCCCCACGACAACATGGACAAATTCTATGAAGTAGGCGAAAATATCCCTGCCAACCAGTTCGTTGACAGCAAGGATCTACCCGCCATCCGCAAGAGCCAGGACCAACTCTTCTACAACGGTCCGGAACTCGACATGCAAGGCGGTAGCATGACAGTGACCTATCAGGTCAACATCGCCGCAGCCGGCGACTACAAGCTCGTGCTCCGTCTGGCCAATAACGGCAAGAAGCCGCGCGTGAACATCCTCGACAAAGACGGCAACGTTCTCGTTGAAAAGTTCGAGATTCCCAGCACTGGCGGTGCTGACAAATATCAAGACATCGCCATCGACGTAGCCCTGAAGGCCGGCAAGCAGACCATCACCGTCCAGAAGGACAACTATGCAACCTTCGGCCTGTCCCGTCTGGAAGTCAACACCACGGGTACGAGTGCCATCGAGGGTGTGACATCCGGCAAGGCCATGAAATCCGCCGACAACGCCTGGTACACCCTGCAAGGTGTGCGCGTGGCTGAACCGACGACCAAGGGTGTCTACATCCACAACGGTAAGAAGGTTATCATAAAATAAAAAAAGAAAAGAGGAAGAAACAAGAAAGGCGAGAACCCACCTTTGTCGGTGGATTCTCGCTTTTTTTTGTTTCTGAAGGAACGACAGCATTTCCCAAAAACGATCTGCATAACAACTAAAAGCAATGCGCAAACCACGTCCCCCTGCTACAACCTCGCCGGCCAATGCGTCAGCAGCCAGTATCGCGGCATCATCATCCAGAATGGAAAGAAAACGATCCGAAGGTGACCCGCTAACCCACTGAGTCCCAACGTTTTACCAAACAGACTTCAGGCATGAGAATTTTTAATTTATTTTTTCAGAATTAATAATTTATTTTTTGAGAATTAATAAATTAAAAATTCTCGCGACTATGGCACTTTTGGAGAACGGCCGAACCCAAACGACGAATTTTCCAAACCACAAATCTACCAAACTACGAATTTCCCAGATTACACGAAGGAACGGAATCAACAAACTACGAAATTCCTAAAACAGACTACGAATTTCTCGGATTACACGAAAAACTCTAAATGTCTCCGCTCGTCCGCTCGGGCGGATTTGTAATCCGGCCGAACCGAATATCAGCATTTGCAATGCGATCCGATTCCTGCCATGATACAGCGGACGCGAAGGTTCCGCTCCTCTGTGTGAGAATCAAAATCGTCACGTCCGTATTCCATCTGCAAAATCTGCGAGATCTGCATGACCTTTTAATTTTCCAGCAGATTCCGCAGATTCTTGCCATTTACTTCCAAAAGTGAGGTTTTTGCGTGGTCGTTTTCTCTATTTTTTTCGATAAAAACGCCTATTTTTGCAAGCAGAATGTGTTCGTAGGAAAAAGAAATGAGGAAACACTCCACGAACCAAAATTAGAGCGTGTATTTGTGTACAACACTTAGACAACGACCGAACATCTATTATCAACAATCTATAAAAAATAAAAAGGAATAAGGCATGAAACGTTATTATCTGATGGCCACGATGGTGGCACTGGCATTCTCGCTATCGGCTTCTGCACAGATGAAGCGCAGTCCGAAACGTGGCGTATGTGAGAACAATCCCCGCTATAAAGAAGCATGGACCGACGCACTGAAACCCGGTGTGAGCTGGACCTACAACTGGGCTGTCGCCCCAGAGCCCGACGGGCTGAAGAGCAACGAGTCCGACGGCATCCGTTTTGCGCCGATGTGCTGGAACCACCAGTTCAACGAGACGAAGCTGCGCCAGTATCTCGATGCCCATCCCGAAACGGAGATGTTGCTGGGCTTCAATGAGCCTAACTTCACCGGCAGCGACGGCGGTTCGAACATCATTCCTTCTGTGGCTGCACAGAACTGGCCGAAGGTAGAGAAGATAGCCGAGGACTATGGCCTGATACTCGTATCGCCGGCAATGAACTTCGGCTACCAGAAACTTACCGACGGCAAGGTGTGGGGACTCGACGAGTGGCTTGGAGCCTTCATCGAGGAGTATCGCAAGCAGAATGGCGACCGCGACCCGCGCATGGACTACATCGCCCTGCACACCTACATGAACTGGGCAGGAGCCGTAGACTGGTATGTGAACACCTACCTCTATGCTTCCGACAAGGACAAACGGCTGCGCGACTATTTCACCCGCAATGGCAAGAAGAAGATCATGCTCACTGAGTTCTGCGCCTGGGAAGGAGACAAGGACGGCTTCGTAACCAACGAGGACAACCAGATAGACCAGATGGTGCAGAAGGTACAGATTCTGGAGAAGAGCGACAACGTGGCCGGCTATGCGTGGTTCATGGCTGTCGGCGGCAATTTCAACAACAGCTATCCTTACTACCACATCTTCACAGGCAGCGATGAAAACTTGCAGTTCACCGAACTGGGACGCATCTACGCCCACATGTCGTCGTTCGACAAGACCTGCTGGTGGAAACCGGGACAGCTCATCCCCGCCAAGGACTATATAGATATGTCGGAATGCAAGCTGCGCCACAACACCGACGGCGAAAGCCAGCAGCAGATAGAACTCAGCGAGTTCCAGCAGTTCAAGAACTGGGAGAACAACATCATCACTCCGTATGTCAGCTATCAGATCAACGTAGGCACCGACAAGGACTACACCCTTGAACTGCGTCTCTGCAACGACGAGGGAACGACCATCGAGTTCCTCGTAGACGGAACGGAGGTGACGACGGCCGCCCTCCCCTCCACGGGCAACGCCTGGCAGACGCAGACCGTCAGCCTGCCCCTCACCGCCGGTCTCCACACCTTGCGGCTAAACAACGTCAAGCAGTCAAAGAACAAGATGAACTGGCTTCGCATCGTGGGCAGTGAAGACGACGCCATGGAGGAACCCGTTTCTTCCATTGACAAGGCCGTTACGGAGAAAGGCGCAGTACGGTCGGTCAGGCTTTTTGACCTTGCCGGACGCGAGCTGCAAGCCCCCGCACACGGCATGGTCGTCCGCACAACCACCTACGACAACGGACAAACCGTCACGGAGAAGGTGGTGATGAAGTAGTTTTCTCCATACGAAACATAAATTCCAATAACTATATCTAATTTCTAACCTTATGAAAAAAACAGTATTAACCCTCGTTGCAGTCCTCGCCGCTATGGCAGGATTCGCACAAGACAATCTGGCGCAAGGCAAGGATGCCATCGCCACAACTGGAAATGCTGCTGCCGCCGTTGACGGCAATACCGGCACACGCTGGGAATCAGCACAAGAAGACAACCAGACATGGCAGGTAGACCTCGGCACTGCACAGGAGTTCAACACCATCCAAATCGTTTGGGAAGGAGCCTACACCAAGACCTACACCATCGAAGCCGGCGACAACGTTGATGGCGACGGCTGGCTCACCGACGGCACCGTCATTGCTTCCGGTGTGAACAACGCCATGCCCAACACGCAGACTATCAAACTCACCACTCCCGTGACGGCACGCTACATCAAGTACAACGCCATCGATCGCGGCACGCAGTGGGGTAACAGTTTCTGGGAGTTCCGCGTGTTCAACGCCGAAGACCCCGTCCTCACCAGCATCGACCTCACTGCCTCCGCAGCCTATGCCAGCATCGGCTCAGCCGTAACGCTCACCGCAGCAGGCAAAGACCAGCTGGGATCTCCCTTCGAAACGGGTACCGTTACCTACACCGTTGAACCCGCCGATGCCGGTACTGTCAGCGGCAACATCTACACCCCGACACAGGCAGGTTCTGCCACCATTACCGCTTCTGTAGGCGACATCCATTCGAACGCAGTCACCGTAACAGCCTATGACGGAGAGAAAATTGACCTCTTCACCGACTGGGCTACCCGCGTGGAAGCACTCGGCGAGGACACCAAGGAAGACAGCAAGGTAGGAGCCTTCGATGCTAACATAAACAGCCTGTGGGAACTCTACGGAAACAGCGAAGAACGCAACTATGAAACCGGATTCATCGTTGACCTGCAGGCCAACTACGACATCACCGCCATCAGCGTCATGTTCGAAGGTGCCTGCTCCCGCGACTATCAGATTTCCTTTGCCGGCAGCAACAAGGAGTTCGGTGCTCCCGCCTTCACCTGGGCAGGCCCCGAAGGTGTTATGTTCCGTACCGACTTCTGGACTGAAGGCGATGCCGCCAACAGCACCAAGGGTGTACGCTATGTGAAGTTCCTCAGCACCCGTGCTGCCACTCAGTACGGTGTCAAGATCTACGACTTCTCTGTCTATGGCAAGTCTTCCGAGCTGGATGCTACCGTACCCGCCATCTCCGAAGTCTCGGCCGAAGCTACAGGCGACAACAGCATCGCAGTCTATGCTACGGGTGTTGATGAATCAGAAGGCAACATCAGCTTCGAGTTCACCCTCGGCAGTGAGACGCTGACGGCAAGTGCTGCAAGCGGTACGCAAGCCGAAGCGGAATTCACAGGTCTGAAGTCCGGCAAGGAATACACCATCACCGTCGTGGCCATCAATGAGGTTGGCGTGAAGAGCGAACCCGCTACCGTGACCGCCATCACCACCGGCGAACCCGACCCAAACCTCTGGGCAGGTGCCCAAATCACTCCGAATGTCTACTTCGCACCCAACTGGGCTGTCAATGACAACTACAGCGTCGACATCAACGAGACAACTGCCACGATAACGACCAACGAAGCCACACCTGCTATTGACAACGGCATCTGGCAGGCACAGTTCTTCTTCCTCACCGACATCGCAACCTCGAAGGAAAACACCTATGACTTCAAGGCCACCTTCACCGCCGACAAGGACATCAACGCGACCATCAAGCTCTATCAGCGTCCCGAAGAAGGAGGTAGCAACGACATATTCTATTTCACAGAAGACATCCAGCTTAAGGCCGGTGAAGCCTTCACCCTCCCAAAGAGCGACAAGTTCATCGCCATGAAGGGAATCGACATGCAGAACGTCGGCCTGCTCGTAGCCTTCGGAGGCAACCCTGCTGTGACCATCAACGTAGAAGACATCGTATTGAAGGTCAACGACGGCGAACAGCCTGAGCAACCTGAAACGAATGCCATCAGCAGCGTGAACACCGAGAACGCCAGCCACAACGAAGCCAGCTACAACCTCGCCGGACAGCGTGTCGGCAGCCAGTACCGCGGCATCGTTATCCAGAATGGCAAGAAGATGATCCGGAAATAAGCAGGAACAGAATCAGGTTCTCATCACCTGAGAAGTTCATCTACAACAGTTAGGAGTCAGGAGTCTTTCCTGGCTCCTAACTTGCTTCATGTACAACCTGAAACAACCAAACTACGAAATACTTAAAACAGACTACGAATTTCCCAGATTACACGAAAATCTCTAAATGCCTAAACTCCGCTCGGTCGGATTTGTAATCCGCCCGGGCGAAGGCGAAACGAAGTATAAATCAACCGAACGGAGACGTAGGGAAGCGTACTTTCTTTAAAAAGTGAGGTTTTTGTGAGGTTTTTATCCGCTCCACCTTATATAATATAAAATAAAATGCTTACATTTGCACCATCAAAATGATACGAAGGAAGTCAAAAACCACTCCCTAAGCAACCAGAAAGCCGAAAAATCATTGTATTAACTAATTAAATAACGCTTATGAAAAAATTACTATTCATGCTCGTTGCCCTCATGGCAACAGTGATGACGTTCGCACAGACAAACCTGACGAGCGGAAAAACCGTCGTGCCTCTGGGTGGACTCAAGACCTACACCAGTAACGACGGAACGCAATCGTACACAATCAAGAATGATGACCTGCAGAAGATTACCCAAGATGGTAACGAGGCCAACATCTACCTATTCCCTGAAGTTGGCGGTGGTGGTTACAGCAATGAAGCCAACCAAGCCATTGGCATCCAAGGCTTCTACATCGACATGGGCGAATCTAAGTCTGTAGGATCCATCCAGTCTACATGGGAGGGTGCCAACTGCGGTGCCAACATCTATGTCACCGACACCGAGCCCGCTGCCGACGGCAGCCTTACCGGTGAAACGCTCATCGCTACCTTCGATAATGCCGGTGGCAACAAGAAGAATGCCGCAACGAGCGTCGACAACAACGGTCGCTACATCGTCTTCGTACCCACTATCGCCACGAACTATGGCTGGGGCGTGAAGATCCGCACCTTCGCTGCCTTTGAGAAAGAAGAGTCCGTACTCACATCGCTCACTGTTTCTCCGACATTTATCAATGCTGGTGTAGCTACGGAAGTGACCCTGCAAGCTGCTGACCAAGTAGGTGGAACCATTGCTGGCGTCACATACAGCGTTACCGGCGGTACACTTGATGGAAACACACTGACTGTAACAGCAGACAAAGCCGTTATCACCGCAACCTATGGCGAGAACACAGCTTCTGCCACTGTTTATTCCATCCCCGATGCACCTGACGCACCTACGATTGATGCAGAACTCGTGCTTCCCGTCTACTCTACCACCTATAGTAAGGGAATGACCGACCCCAATCCGGGATGGGGTGTTGGCGGAGGTGCTCCTAACCCGTTCTATAAGTCTTTAGAGGAATTGACCATTGGCGACATCAAGGTCGTTCATGTCACTGGTGCTGGTTTCAACAGCCGCACCCAAGGCTCGATTACCCCAGGTACCGATTATGGCACGGTACACGCTACCGTATACCCCACCACAGCCACTACCTGCAAGATATTCTGGGACAACACCTACGGACAAGCTGTTTCTGCTGAAGTAACACCCGGACAGTGGAACTACATCGAGATACCCAATGTGAACTTCCAGAACAACTACACGCTCATTGAACTGGTTGGCGAAACGGAGTTCCTGCTTGCTGACTTCTACTTCAGCACCGACGCTCCCATTGAGCCTGCTGTACCCTTCGACTACGACACGCCCTGCAACCTCTGGAAAACAGCCAACAAGACCATCAGCTGGTACTACGCACCAGGATGGACTGCGACAGACGCACCTGAAGTCACTGAGAACAATGGTGTCTACACCTTCAACCTCTCTGCTGCCACATGGGAACGCTGGCAGGCTCAGCTCTCCATCACCTCCGACATTGCCACAAATACAGAAAACAACTACGACATGTCGGCAACCATCCGCGTGAGCAAGCCCGTCACCGTTGCCTTCCAGTTAGGAACAGGCTATGAATATGTCAACAGAGACTATCCCCTCAAGGCCAACGAGGACTTTGTCATCCGCTTCGACCAGCTTTCTGGCAAGAATCTGAACAACATCAAGTTCTTCGTTGACTTCGGCGGAAATCAGGCCGACACAGAAGTGACCATCAGCAACATCGTCTTCAAGGAGAGCGACTGCGACGAGAACGCCGAAATCACCGCTATCGACATCAAGAATCGCAACGAGATTCCTTCTGAAATCTATGTAGAAGAAGGCGGCCAGATAACGATCATTGATCAGGACGGCAACGACGTAACACCGGGATTCATCACCTTCACCAGCAGCGACGACACGAAAATAACCGTCGACGCACAAGGCAACGTGGAGGCCATTGCTGCCACAGAACCGGGTTCCACCGTCACCATTACGGCTGCACTGACCAGTAATCCTGACATCACCACCGAAATCAGCTTCACCATCGTTGAAGACCTCCTCCACGTTGACTATGTAGGCGAAGACGGCATCGTCGTGCTCGCCGGCTCATGGAACATGGATCTGTTCAAGAACATCGATGCAGAACAGAAAGCTACGGCTTACGACTTTACGAAGGTGAAAAACATCCCCGACGCAACCAACAACAATGAATCCACGAAGAACCCGAACGCCTTCTTCATCAGCCCCGTTGCCGGTAAGTTCCGCAAGAACGAGGTGGTACGCAAAGATGCAGATGGCTATCAGGGCTACAACATCCAGATTATCGACTTCTTCGGCGACACCGAAGACCACAGCGTGAACACGCACATTGCACCGATCACGGTAACGGACCCGGTCTTCCTGCGTATATTCAATACCACTGGCATCTACGCCACCGTCGTACTCCCGTGGATTGGCAAGATACAGAACAACGTACGGTTCTATGAACTCACCAATGCAAATACAGCAGACGGCGTAACCACCCTCGTCTTC
Organism: uncultured Prevotella sp.; assembly: GCA_946184025.1. Lineage (GTDB taxonomy): Bacteria > Bacteroidota > Bacteroidia > Bacteroidales > Bacteroidaceae > Prevotella. Next base: position 26,272 of record CAMHEA010000001.1, on the reverse strand, counting down.
TCTGAAGCTGGCGTGACGGCAGCCCCCGAGGCAGGCAAGCCCTATGTAGTCTATGTTGACCAGTCAGCTGGTGCCGACTTGGTTATGATTGGCGGCGGCGAGCAGACCATTACCTGGAACAACAACAATAGCGGAGCTGGCAGCGACATCGTCTTCCGCGGAACCTTCGAGAAGGTAGCCAAGGCCGACAACCAGTACACCCTCAACGGCACGATGGCAGAACCTGAGTTCGGCAAGAACATGTTCGACATCCCCGCTTTCCGTGGCTACATCCAGAAGGAAAACGGCATCAACGGCAGTGCCAAGTTTGAAGTATTCTTCAGCGATGCCACCGGCATCCACCGCGCTACCACCGACCAGCTCAATGCCGTATTCAACATCTACAGCATCGACGGCAAGGTTATCCAGCGCAATGCCGACTCCATGATCAACCTCAAGAAGGGTGTTTACATCATCAACGGTAAGAAAACAGTAGTAAAATAAATGTATATGAATATGGAAAAAAAGAAATATGTAAAGCCCGTCAACAAGACGTTGAACATGTATGCTGACGAAATGATGATAGACATCATCATCACCAGCAACGAGAACCAGAACCCTGCCGGTGCCAAGGAAGACGGCGCGTGGGACGAAGACCCCGCACCCGTACGCCACAGCGTGTGGGACGACTAACCCTTGCATCTGGAACGACAAGTAAGGAGTCAGGAGCTTTTCCTGACTCCTTACTTTGTTTAAGGCCCCCGCTATTCGCCCGCCACCAACTACGAATTTCACTCAGATTACACGAAGGAAAGGAGTCAACAAACTACGAAACATCTAAAACAGACTACGAATTTCACGGATTACACGAAAACGCCGCTCGGTCGGATTTGTAATCCGGCCGAACCGAATATCAGCATTTGTAATGCGATTCTATTCCTGCCATGACGTAGCGGACGCGAAGGTTCTGCTTCTCTGTGTAAGAATCAAAATCATCACGTCCGTATTCCATCTGCAAAATCTGCGCGATCTGCATGACCTTTCAATTTTCCAGCAGATTTCGCAGATCTTGCAGATTTTTACCATCTTTCGTGTCATTCTTTTAGTCGCTACGCTTTGGAAAAGTGCTAAAGCAATTAGGTGAAATTCGTTGTCTGGTTGTCTGTGAGATAGGTCGTTTAGGAGATGACGTTAGGTGTTTAGGCATTTAGAGATTTTCGTGTAATCCGGGAAATTCGTAGTCTGTGGTGCGACAGGATAAAAAAAGAGGATGTGGCACCACATCCTCTTTCTTGCTATTATTTATGTCAATTTTATCTCACCACGCGCTTTACACTGCGCTGTCCCACCTTCTCGATGACCAGTCCCTTGGGGAGGGAGCGACCAGAAAGGCTGCGGCCCTGCATGTCGAAATATTCCGGTTGTGCTGTCGGGACGGCTGATACGGAAGAGAGGACCGTGGGCACATCGGGAATCTCGTCGCCCTGTACGATGTGCAGGGTGAGCGTGGTCACGCCGTCGCTCACATCAACCGTCGTCTCACGGCTTTTCATGCCTTCTGGCAGTGCGTCGAACTCAAAGCGAATCGGTTCTACGGTTTCCTTTTCTTCCATATTGGTCACCGGCGTATTCGTTACACGCAGCCATCCGTCGGCAGGCTCGCCGAACGCCGTCACACCGAGGTAGGCAAAGAGCTGCTGCTCGTATGTTCCTGCGGTCTTAGGCAGGCGGACGACGGCTTCCGCAGGAGTGACTACCCCACCTTCGGCGACCTCGCACGCACTGACCACAGAGCTGACAAAGACCGGGAATACAGCCAATGAAGTCTGTCCGCCGGGTGCCGTTTGGAAGTAGCCCGTGAAGGGTCTCCATGTGCCTTTGTTAAGCATATAGGCGGTGTTGCCCTCACTGCGCAGGGGTGCCATGGCAATGGCACACTCCAGGTTGTCGTTCTTTTCGAGGATGCCTTCGATGACGACGAAAAACTCGTCATCAACGACATATTCCCCATTCAGTTCGAGCGTAACCACACCGTCATTCGTCGTCATTGCATAGTTGAGTTCGCTCATCATCCACGAGTCAAGCAGGTCGATACGCTCACCAGGCAGGCCGTTCTCACTCTTGCAGAGGTAGAAGGACACAGAGGCAATCTGATCCGTCAGCTCACTGGCTGAAGCCTTGGTGAAGTTGACATACATCGCCGTCAGCAAGCTGGGAACACTGGGTTTGGAGAACTTCTCAGCCCATGCCGTGATACCCATCTTGTTGGCTCCAGGCAACGTCAGGTCACCATCAACGACATTGGTCTGATAGCCGTCGGTGGGCAGGAAGTTAGTCACCATCCCAGCAAACTTCGATTCTTCTTCCACGTCAACGAAGTCATATCCCTCTTCGTTCTGTGCGATATGGGTAACGTAGTATTTGCCCGTCTTCTCATGCACATAGTCCACCTCGTCGCCGTCGTAGACCTTTGGCTGAATGATGCCACCCGTCACCTCATAGTCGTGCACGAAAGTCCAGGTGCTGCTGGTGGGGAATCCGGTGCTGGCATCCGCATAGTGAAGCGGCGCAAAGGGTGCCACCATGCGGTTGCGTGTCGTCAGGTCACGGAAGTCACAGGGGAAGTCCACACCGGCAACAGGCAGGACACCCTCCACCTCGACGAAGCCTTCCTTCGTCAGTGCATCCGTCTCACTGCCGTCGCCGACCGTCAGCGTCACGTCATAGCTGCCACCTTTCTTATAATATACCACGGGGTTCTGCTCCGTAGAAGTCGACGGTGTTCCACCGGGAAACGACCATTGCCACGAGGTAGCCGTAGCCGTGGAGAGATCCACGAACTGGATTTCGTCACCAGCCTTCACCTGAATGCTTTCAACGGGCACGACACCCGTCACGGAGAGTCCGTCGACATAGAAATCGGCCATGTAGCCACCCGTCCAGTCGCCAACGCCGGGGCCGTAGTAGAGGCGCAGCTTGATTTTCTTTCCGACAAAAGCCGACAGGTCGCCATCAATCTCGACCCATTCGCGTCCCGTTGTCTTCACGTCCGCACTTGACCACACATCGGTAGTATTCGCAAAGTCGTCGACAGAGACTTGAAGAACGAGCGTGGCATAGGTCGACAGGTTCGACGACATGCTGACATAGCCATGCAAACGGCCATTGTCCGGCACCGTCACCGCCTCGTTATAGGTAGCATATCCTTTTGTGCGGTAGGCAGTCCTGTATCCGCCTTCCATCTTCAAGGAGTTGACATTGTTCCCGTCAATGGTGCTGAAATCCTTGCTGGAAGGATTCCCCAGCTCAATGGTGATTTCGTTGCCTGTTCCATAGTCGAGCGTCCACTTGGCAAGCGCATTGCCACCATCGAAGTTTTCACTCCATACAGGTGCCTGTGCCTCGTCGCTCTGTACGCTGAAAGCTGCCGTCAGGCCATTAGCAGCCGCACGCTGCATGCGATGCGGATTCAACAGGCCGGCGGTCTCGTGGTAGTCCATCTTTGCTAACTGTACATCGCCCTTGAAAGTCTGCACCTTCTGTTTCTTCACGGGCTGTTGTCCGTCATTGCCAGCCATCGCCGTCGTACAGAACACGGTGGCAACCAGCAATAGGGATGTCAAAATCCTTGTCTTTTTCATATTTGCATGTTGTTTACTTAAGTTTCGCATGTTCTCAACTTCTACAACTTGGGGACTGGAATCAGAAGTCTGAACTCCAATCTTCCACCTTCCGTCTCCCTTCCTTTTTATCATTTGTCCTTTAGGGAACTCAGTTCCCGCCCCCATTTCCCGTCGAAGAGATGACGAAGGGAAGCTTCATCGGATGAATTTGAAAAGGCTTCCCGCCGTAAAGCGGGAAGCCTTCACCTTTAAGGGAGGCGACGGAGCCGTTGCCCTTGGCACCAAACTCGCCGTCATAGGGATCTTCCGTCGGAGTCACATCCTGGTTGCCCTGCGTGGAATCCAGTGCCGTAGCAGCATCCAGCAACGACTCCATCTCCATGTCTTGCACCTTCACAGAAGGCTTGATATATACTTTCTCTTTCTTCATAATCATCTTGATTTTTGTTACATTCAATGTTGTTTACTTAATCACCAGCTTCTTACCATTCTGGATGTAGATACCCTTCGGCAGGTTTGCGGGCTTGGCGGTCTTGGCATCGGCTACCTTGCGGCCGTTCAGGTCGTATACGTCGCCCGTCTCGCCGAATACAGCCTGCAAGCCCTCGATGCCTGTAATGACAACACCGTCACCGAAGTCGAGCGAAATCTTGGCAGGATCAGCATCGGCAGGAAGCTCAAAGTAAGCACGATAGCCCTTCAGCGAAGCAGAAGCAGAACCCTTCTGGATGCGACCCGTGCTCGGAACAACACCATACTTGCCTTCCATGTCCGGTGCTGCAATCGGAGCGAAGGTACCCTGGAAGGTAGCACCGCCATAAGAGTCATACTTAGCTGTAGCCGTTGAAACGTTTACCACCTTGAAGATATGCTGGTTATTCGTAGGATCAGCGTTCGGAGCATAGATGATATACGGATAGCCTGCATAGAAACTGCTTGCGACCTTAAAGCCTAAAGCACCATCGCTGTATGAATTGAACTCGTATGCCTTCCAGCCTTCACCGAAGATCGTGGTGAGGTCGGCATCATACATACGGAACGGCAAGGCTATCGTATTCCAGCCAGCCTTCGGTGTGTACTTCACAACAACGACATCGGTTGTGCCATAGCCGCTGTTTGTCGGGATAGACTCGGGAGCCACCGTCTCGTCAAGGGTCAAGGCAGCGTTGATGGTGATTTCCGCAGGCTCGCTGGTCAGGCTGATGTTTTCGTTTTCAACCGTGAACCATGCTTCACCGGTGATGGCTTCTGTCGGAGTGAAGGTAACGCTGATTTCCTTGGTGGTACCACCTTCAACGGTCTCCACAACATCTTCACCATACTGCTCACCATTGATGAAGAATTTAACCGTCACTTCTTCATCCTTTCCAACCAATTCTGACACTGCAACGCGAACTGTAATATCCTGATACTGCGTCCTCGAAGAAGGTATGCTCTGGCTCGCAATTTGCACATCGTGATCCTTCAGGGCCAGCTTCAGGCCATTGAAATTGTCAACAGCGTTGTTTGCCCATGTTGAAGTGAAGCGCAGATAGTAGAATCCGTCTGCAGGAGCAGTAAAGGACATTTCTGTCACAGAACCATTGGCAGTGATGCCATCGTTCTCTGGTTTATAAGGATTATATCCGTCAATGGCCGTCCATGTTCCTTTCTCGTCATTAGAATATTCTACCGTGAAACCTTCGTCAGACCAAACGATATATGCTTCCCATGTCAGCACGTCGCCAGCCTTAGCTTCCAGACGCGGAGTGGTCAGTGTTCCTCCTTTATTAGTGGCTTTAGCCACTTTCGTATTGTTCAACGCTGTTTTATCAAACGCACCAACCGTGAAGTTGTTGGCTTCCCAACCAAGAGGAATCTCACCTTCCTCGAAGTCTTCGTCCCAAGCGTTCGGATCATTAGCTTTAGCCGAAGCGTTGATGGTTACAGCAGCATCCGTGTTATAGGTCGGGGTAACAGTGATGACACCTTCCTTCGGACCATAGTTTCCTTCAGTATAGTTAAAGGTAATGGTGAAGGTCTGCGGCTCGTCGGTAACTTCCAGATGTGCCGGGCTGACGGTGAAGTCGCTGCTGTTGGAAGCGATGTCAACAACCAACGTACCCGTACCCGTATTCGTTATGGTGTATTCCTTGCTGTCGGAAGCTGTCTTCTTGCCAAAGGCAGCATCTGTTGTCGGAGATACGCTGAGCAGCGGAGCATTCTCGTCAAGATGGAAACCGTTGACGGCATTGATTTGCACGCCATCTCCCATGAAACGAATCTGATAGCTTCCTGCCTCTAAGCCTTCAATAAAGAACACTCTATATTCCAAATAATCCAAATCAGCTGCAGCAATTGTCTGGTGCAATGCAAAATCTCCACCATCCTTTGACACATAAATCGGAAGTGTGTAATTACCAGAGTTGACCTTTCTGACCTCAAGGGCCATCTTTTCACCTTCTGCAACAGTCAGGGCAGGAGTTGTAAGAATCTTATTTGCTCCATACGAGTAGCTACCAACGGCAGCACCATTAGAGAACGTCCATCCACTGTTTTCCCAGCCATCAGGCAGAGCGTTGCCGTCAAAGGTCTCGGTGAACAAGGTGTTGTCCATTACATAGCCACTGACATTGAAGGTAACCGTTTCCTGCTCAGGCGCAGAAACGGTGATGGTGCCTTCTTTGGCTCCTGCGGTTGCAGCAGACATGGTAACAGTTACCGTAACCTCTTCGCCTGCGGCAATGGTCGCGGGAGCACCCGAAACGGTGAAAGCAGTGTTGCTGGAAGTGACCGACACGCCTGTCAGATCTGCCTTACCCTTGTTCTGGATGGTAAAGGTAGTCTCAGCGGCCTCGTCAACCATGCCGAAAGCGTAATCAGAAGCCGCAACAGCCATTACGGGAATGATTGCATACTCACCTCCGTAGATGTCGTCGATAGCAATGCCAGCCCCCACAAAGCGGATTTGCTTAGCCGAAGCTGGAATGCTAACCTCTATCTCCTGCCAGTCGGTTGCCAACGCGGCATCATTGAACGTACCGTTATCCACAGCCGTCCATTCATTACCATTTGTAGAATATTCTACACGCAGGTAACCCAGATAACTGGAATACTGCGGTTCCTTCTTTGCCTTGAAGATCAGGCTCTCTCCGTCAGTGAACTTCATCAGCGGAGATACCAAAGAATGATAATAAGAACCCACATATCCAGCACTTGAGTATGAGTTCTTATACCATGCATATCCTTTGGAGAAGTCCCATACATAGGAAGAACCGTAGCTACCCGTTGTGTAGCTGCCAATACCCACCGTTGTCCAATCTTCGGGAAGAGCCTTGTCCTCAAAGTCAATGAAGACCTTGTTAGGATCCTTGATGGTAGCCTTCAGGTTGACGGTGATAGCATCAACACCATCAACCGTAGGAGTGATGGTAATCGTTCCATTAGCCGTAGCATCGGGAGCGGTAATGGTCAATGTGGCCTCGCCCTTAGCATCAATAGTAACAGAAGACGGCGCTGCCGTGAAACCACCTGTCGTAGCTACTTTAACAGTGATAGCCTCCGTGCCGGGATTCTTCAGCGTCAGTGTCTTTTCCGTTCCTGGGTTAACCATTCCGAAAGCGAAAGTATCTCCATTCTTGTAGCCGTTCACCCGTAAAGCAGGACCATCGGCTGCTGCCTCGTAGGTGAAGGTTGTCTTGGGAATGAAATACTGGGCTACAGCTGATCCACTATTAGCCTTTGACCTACCATAGGCAACGTCGTATCCTCCCTTACCATAGAAATAGCCGTTTGCATAAGTTCCCTTGGTGGTCACTTTCAGACCAACTAGAAGATTTCCTCCGGAATAGGAGAACGCCTCAGAGAATGGTACCGTAACCTCTTTAGACTCTACTGTGAAAGAGCCGGTATAGACTACCGAAGCTCCGTCTTCACCGACAAATCCTGTTGCTAACGACTCTTCAGTAACTTCTTTTACATAAATCTTAACTTGCAGGGCTCCCCACGAAACATTGCTGTCTGTATAAAACTTCAACGATGTAATGGAGCCACCATTCATATCTGCCAACATTGAAGCCGGAATGATGAACTCACTTTGTGTTCCTACCTCATCGGCATAGTAACCGTAAAGCGGGACATACTTGTTCGTTGTTGTCCCATCACACACTGTCAGCTCGTCGGCATACGTCGAAGCAAGTCCGGCAAACATAGCGACAAGCATCAAAAGTAATTTAATTTTTCTCATAAGCTTGTATATTAAGTTAAAATTTATCACATATAATGGGACAAAATTAACAAATTTATTTCTCAATAAAGTGAAAACGGTCTTGAAAAGTGCGCAAATTGTCGAAATTAAACAAAAAGCCATCCATCAAGAGTTTTTTGCCTTCTTTTTCGGCAAGGCGTAAACGGATAGCAACAAGTCAGATACAACGCGCCATGAAAACAAAAGAAAACAAACAAAAAGTTCCCTTTTCATCGAAAAACAGTGAATAAATCCACCCTATCCTTCCTACTATAAGCTCCGGAGTGAGCGAAACGAAAAAAGACCAAACTTCCAGACCTCCAAACTACGGATTTCTCGGATTACGCGAATGAATGCAAAAATCTGCAAGATCTGTGAAAGAATAAATTCGCTCACAGATGGCACAGATTTACACAGAGACATTTATTTTGGGAACAAGTAAAATCTGAGGAAACTTACGAAAGAATAAGTCTCTCACAGATGATACAGATTTACACAGAGGAATTTATTTTGGAAACAAGTAAAATCTGAGCAAATCTGTGTTATCTGTGAGAGAAAAAACTCCGCCTTGAACCGAACGGACTATCAATTATCATTTGTCATTTAGGGAGCGGGAGATTCCGTCCTCCCGGCTCCCCACATATAGATTCTTGACGTTGTCTTATTTCACGGTGAACTGTGCCGTCTTTACGTCGCGGCTGTTCGGACCGATCATTACGAGGAAGTCACCAGCTTCGAGTACAGGCTGGCCTTCTGCATTGTAGTAGCTCAGAAGGTCAGGCGTGAGTTCGAAGTTCACCTCGCGGCTTTCTCCGGCTTTGAGGCTGATGCGCTGGAAGCCCTTGAGTTCCTTCACGGGACGCGAGAGGGTGCCAACGATGTCGCGGATATAGAGCTGCACAATCTCGTCGGCATCGCGGCTGCCTGTATTGGTGATGGTGGCCGTTGCGGTGACGGTTCCGTTCTTACCGATTTCTGCTGCACTGAGTTTCACGTCAGAATAGCTGAAGGAGGTGTAGGAGAGTCCGTAGCCGAAGGGATAGAGTGCGTCGTTGCGTACGTCGAGGTAGTTGCTCTGATACTTATAGAAGCGGTCGGCACCATCGGGAACGGGACGGCCTGTGTTCAGATGGTTGTAGTAGAGCGGTTCCTGCCCTGTTGCCTGTGGCATGGACATGGTAAGCTTTCCGCTCGGAGCCTTGTCGCCGAAGACCACGTCGCAGATGGCATCGCCGGCTTCGGAACCGCCGAACCATACGTTGAGAATGGCATTGACATGCTGGTTTTCCCAAGAAAGAACGGTGGGACGGCCGGAGAAGTTGAGCAGAACGACGGGCTTGCCCAGCGTCACGAGTTCGCGTAGCAGCTCAGCCTGTACGTCGGGCATCTCAAGGTTGCTGCGACTGGCACATTCGCCACTCATGTCGGCACACTCGCCCATGGCGCATACGATGACATCGGCTTTGCGTGCCGTCTCCAGTGCTGCGGCCTTGGCTGCAGCGTCGTCGACACGCGGAATGGTCTTTCCGAATTCTGCTGAAACCTGTAAGGCTTCGTCGCGGGTGAGATTGGAACCTTGTGCATAGAGGATCTCAGCCTTGTCGCCCACGGCGCGCTCCATGGCTTCCTTGAGGGTGGCATAGCGGTCAGGGGTATAGGCTACGCACCATGTTCCGGCCATGTTGGCACGGGTGTCGGCCATCGGTCCGATAAGGGCGATTTTGCCTTTCTTCTGCAAGGGCAGCAGATTGTTGTCGTTCTTCAGGAGTACGAAGGTCTCGGCGGCAATACGGCGTGCTTCTGCGCGGTTCTCATCGGTGAAGATGTCCTTCTTGCGACGTTTGGAGTCGCAGTATTTGTAGGGGTCGGCAAAGAGTCCGAGCTTGTATTTGGCTTCGAGTACCCGTCGGCAGGCGTTGTCGATGTCGGCCATGGACACCTTGCCTTCGTTGAGACTCTTCTCCAAGGTGTTGAGGAATCCCTGTGCACACATGTCCATGTCGGTGCCGGCAATGAGTGCTTGTGCCGATGCGTCTTGCAGATTGGCACTTACGCCGTGGTTGAGCATCTCGCCAATGGAGCCGTAGTCGGTGACGATGAATCCGTCGTATTTCCATTGCTTGCGCAGTACATCGTCGATGAGCCACTTGTTGGCTGTGGCAGGAACGCCGTCGACGATGTTGAAGGAGGTCATAAACGAACCGGCACCAGCCTCTGCGGCTGCCTTATAGGGTGGGAAATACTGGTTATACATGCGTGCACGGCTCATGTCTACGGTGTTATAGTCACGTCCAGATTCCGCAGCACCATACAGGGCATAGTGCTTCACACAAGCCATGATGTTGTCGGTACGGCTGTAGTCACCTTGATAGCCGCGTACCATGGCCTGTCCGATCTTGCTACCGAGGAACGGATCCTCACCGTTTCCTTCGGAGTAGCGTCCCCATCGGGCATCTACACAGATGTCTACCATGGGCGAATAGGTCCAGTTGATACCATCGGCACTGGCTTCCTTGGCAGCGATGCGTGCACTCTGCTCAACGGCATCGAGGTCCCATGAGCAAGAGAGTGCCAAGGGGATGGGGAAGATGGTTTCATAGCCGTGGATTACATCCATGCCAACAATGAGAGGGATTCCCAGTCGGCTCTTCTTAACGGCCAGTTCCTGCATGGCGCGTATCTTGTCGGCACCTTTGATGTTGAAGATACCTCCCATACGTCCGGCTGCGATGTCGCCGCCGACTTGTGTGTCCATGGCCGAACCAGTGGTAATGTCACCGGCCACCATGAGGTTGAGCTGTCCGATTTTCTCTTGCAGTGTCATTTTTGCCATCAAATCGTCAACGAATTCGCGCATGGGTTTCTTCTGTGCGAAGGCCGTTGTGGTGACAACGGCGAGGGCAAGGGTCATGAATGTTTTTCTCATAGTCTTATTGTATTGCTTTTCTATATTTCTTCGTTTGGGTGGAAACAAAAATCAGGAAGCCTGTCTGCACCCTTTTGTGTAGGATGGCAGGCTGGCTTCCTGACTCGTCTGTTGTTATTTCAAGGTGAATTTCACGCTGTTGGCAAGGTTGTCGGAGGCGTTACCCACGAGGGCCACGAACTCACCGGCCTCAGCCTTCCAGTCCTTAGCGGCTTCGTCGTAGAAGCTCAGGGCACTCTTGTCGATGGTGATGGTCACGTCCTGGCTCTCTCCCGGCTGCAAGAACACTTTCTTGAAGCCCTTCAGCTCTTTGTAGGGACGTTCCACGCTGGATTCGCTATCGTGGATGTAAAGTTGTACGACCTCGGCACCGGCACGCTTACCCGTGTTCTTCACGTTCACGGTGAAGCTGATCTGTCCGTCCTGTGTCAGTTCGCTCTTGTCGGCACGCAGGTCGGAGATTTTGAAGGTGGTGTAGCTAAGTCCGTGTCCGAAAGCGAAGGTAGGTGTCTTCTTCTCCTTGTCTGTCCAGCGGTAGCCTACATAGATGTCTTCCTTGTATTCTTCGTCAATAATCTGACCGCCTTCGCGCCAAGTACCGGGATAGGTGTTCAGGGCATGGGCACCGCAGTCGTCGAGCTTGGCATACCAGGTGAACGGTAGCTTACCGCTCGGGTTGGCATCACCTACAAGGACGGAAGCCAAGGCTTCGCCAGCCTCAGAGCCGATAAACCATCCTTGTACGATGGCGGGAACCTGCTTCTTCCACGGCATTTCCACAGCGTTGCCGGAGATGTTCACATAGACGAAGTTTTTGTTGACTTTTGCCAAGGCATCGATGAGTTTTTCCTGTCCGTAGGGCAGTGCATATTGCTTGCGATCGTGGCCTTCGCAGTCTTGGAAATCGCTCTTGTTGAGTCCACCGAACATGATGACGTAGTCTGCTTTCTTGGCTTTCTCTACGGCTTCTGCCAACAGGACGTCAGCCGGCCGGTTCTCTACGATGCTGCGGCCTACGGTTACGCCGTTGTAGCTCTGTACGGTATCGCCTACATAGCCACGGGCAAAGTCTACTTCGATGTCCTTGCCCAGACGTGCGGTGAGTCCGTCGAGCGGGATGATCTCCTTCTGAACCTTCAAAGAGGAGGATCCGCCTCCGACGGTCATCATCTTCAGAGCATTCTCGCCGACGACGAGCACGCGCTTGGTCTTGGAGAGATTCAGGGGCAGCACGCCCTTGTCGTTCTTCAGCAGCACGATACCTTCCTCGGCAATCTTCTTGGCAGCATCGTAGTGGGCCTCGGAGCAGAGGAATCCATGCGGACGATGGGTGTTCATGGTCGTGCGGTAGAAAGTACGGAGTACGCGGCGCACTTTGTCATCGAGTTCCTTGGTGGTGTACTTGCCTTCCTTGATGAGTTTTTTGTAGGCTTCGGCCAGATAGTAGTTGTCATAGGCGTTGGTGGCACCCATGGTCAGACCGTCTGTCCAAGAACCAAATTCCATGTCAAGGCCGTTGGTGATGGCCTCTTCGGTGTTGTGGCATCCACCCCAGTCGCTGACAACAACACCATCGAATCCCCAGTCACCTTTCAGAATGCGATTGAGGGTGATTTCGTTGTGGCAGTTGTGCTGGTTGTTGTAGAGGTTATAGGCACCCATGATGCCCCATGCACCAGCTTCAGTGATGGCAGCCTTGAAGGCGGGCAGATAGATTTCATGGAGTGCGCGGTCACTGACGACAACGTTGACCTGATGACGGTATTCCTCATCGTTGTTCAACGCATAATGCTTCACACAGGCCGACACCCCCTTGGACTGCAAGCCTTGGATATAGGGAACGACCATACGGGAGGCCAAGTAGGGGTCTTCGCCCATGTATTCAAAGTTACGGCCGTTGAGCGGTGTGCGGTTGATGTTGACACCCGGACCGAGAATCATGGCCTTGTTGCGGTAGAGAGCCTCTTCACCAAGCGACTCACCATAGATGCGCGAAAGGGAAGGGTTCCATGAAGCCGTCAGACAGGTGAGAGCTGGGAAGGCTACACAGGAGTCATTGGTCTGTCCGGCTTGTTCCCACTCGTCCCATAACACATCGGGACGAACACCATGAGGGCCGTCATCGGTCCAGAAATCGGGGAATCCGAGTCGTGGAACACCTGCCGACGAGAATTTGGACTGGGCATGGATGACGCGTATCTTTTCGTCGAGAGTCATTCTCGAAAGCGCGTCTTCAATGCGTTGTTCCATCGGCTTACTTTCGTCAAGGTAAACGGGGAGGGTCTGTGCTGTTGCAGCCATGCCCGATACCAACATGAGGACTGATACTAAGATCTTCTTCATAAGAGTTTAGGTAATTTGTTATTTGATAATGATTTTCTTTCCGTTGATGATATATACACCTTTAGGGAGATTGATGAGTGCTTTTTCGTTGTGCTTCATCAGCCTGCCGTCAATGCTGTAGACTTGGAAGATGCTTCCCAGCAGTTCCGTGTCGGCTTCACGGATTCCCGTCGGTGTTACTTCTGGTTCCTCGCCGGGTTCCTGCCCGTCGTCGAAGATGACGCGCAAGGGCTTTGCCAAGAAACTTTCGGGCAAGGTGAAGTAGGCTCGGAACTCAGGAATCGTTCCTCCCACCTGATGGTATAGCTTCAGGTCGTCGTTCGCCTTTAACGTATAAACGTTGTTTTCTGCTGGAATATTGTGCTGGAAGTTGAAATTTGACGAAAATTTAACATCCTCTTGCTGGTCCGTCTTTTCCGTAAAGTTCACAGAAGCATTGCTGGCTTTCAGCAGTTCGTTGGCAGAAGCAGCCTTGAGGATGTATGGTCGTCCGGCCTCGATGCTGCTGGCTTCTTCAAAATGGAACACGGTCTCGCTGGCGTTGTCGGCAACGGAACTCAGATAGTAAGCCTTGGTGCCTTCCGGGAGAGCGCAGTCGTAGGGCAGTGCCAGTGTGGCATAGGTAGACTTCATGCTGCGTTCATACTTCACATCGTTGGCTTGGATGTTCAGTTTGGCATTGATGCGTTTGTTATCGGTGTATTCCAGGTTCTTGGCCGTATAGGCTGCACCGTTGCTGACAACCACGTTCTTGGAATTTGTCACCAAGTCGGCTTTTGCCTGCGGAAGGATGACAAGAGCATTAGGATTGGCCACGTTGAAAGAGGTGCCTTCCTTCAGACTCACGTCGCTGAGGTCGTAGGCTACATGTGTGGCTGCATCCATGGCTGCAAAGTCATCGGCATTCCAAACGCCCGTCAGCTCGTGGGCCTGTGTCTGTTCGTTCAGTCCCTTGTCGCGGAGGGTGGCCGTCGCGTCGCTTACCTTTCTGGTACCATAGACTTCCAGCTCTTCAATGCTGTATCCATAGGCCTCCATGATTCGTTTCGTGCCGGTGATACGCACATATTGTGCATCGGCTTCAAAGCTTGTGAACGTGCGGGTTCCCGCCACGCCGTCGGTCACGTTGGCAATCTGTTGCCAGTTGGTGCCGTCTGTAGAGTATTCCACTCGATACTCCTTGGCTCCGGCAGCTTCCCAGGTGACCGTTACCTTATTTATATGATAGATAGCCTGGAGGTTCACCGTCAACGACTGCGGGTCTACCTTCCATTCACTTTCCCAACGTGAAGCATTGCCAATCACTCCGTCAACAGCCTTTTCAGCATTCGTGCCGCTGGTTACTTCAACCGGCTTGTTGAGGGCGAGGTTAATGTCGGCATAGGCTTTCACGGATACAAACACCATATCGCTGCCTTCGCCGTCGGTAGCCACGATGGCATATTCACCGGGCTGGGTGAACGTGGCCTTAGCGGTAGACTTGTCTACAGATCCGTTTGTCGTGTCGGTCAGGTCATAGACGGTGCGGGTCTTCTCCGTGTTTCCGTCCATATAGGTCTCTTCACGGGTTGTATAGGTGCAGACACGCCATGTTATGTTATCGAGATTCACGTTCATGGGCTCGGCAAACTGATTCTTCACTTCTACGGAGAGCTGTAGCGGCTCACCGACAGGAACCTGTGCCAGATGTGGTGAGAGCGTGAGGTAAGCGGTGAACAGGGCTTCCTCAACGGGGAACGTTTTAGAGGCCTTGAAGTTCCCGACCGTAGCCGTGACCGTAGCCGTCGGGCTGACACGAGGCGTGAGTACGCCGCTATCGGTAATGCGGCCGTCCTTGCTGCTCCATGCAGGTGTCACATCCACCCAGTTGCCGCCGACGGTGTAGCCCTTGATATTTACCTGAGCGGGCTGATATTGCTTCATCATGTCCACCTCTGAAGAAATCTTCACACCAAGCAGGTCGGTGTCAGCAGCATCGGTCCACTGTCCGAAGGCCTGCAGTTCATAGATGGAGATGCCGTAGGCTTCATTGGCGCGTTGTTTACATAGAATGCGGATGTAACGCGCTGTCTGATCGTTGAGGTTCGTAGCCACCCAAGCGTTGCTGGCTCCCGATGCAGTAGCAACCGTTGTCCATGTATTGCCGTCGGCAGATAACAGAACGTCATAGAGTCCGGCAAAAGCAGCTTCCCAAAGGATGTTTACCTGATAGAGCGTCGCCGTCTTGCCGAGATCTACAGTGATGTATTGTCCTTCATTCTTGCTACTTGCCCAGCGTGTGTTGTCCTTGCCGTCGGTGATGCTCGATGCCGGCATAGCCGCAGCATTCTCGTCGGAGCTACTCATGGCACCCTTGCCCAGTGCCAGATTCTCCATGACCAGTTCACTGCGCGGGTCGTTCTGGGCTTCGTCGCCTTTATAGATGTCGGTATTGTCTTTCGACGTCTGCCCGCTCACGGCCAGCCTTCTGGCCGGCACCGGCAGCTGATAGCCGTCAGAGAACCTTACGGTGATAGGTGCATCAGTGGGATTGAAGGCAGTGTAGGTCTTCTGGCCGTTCTTGACATAGACGCGTGCGGTCGGAATGTCGGCCTTTGTCGTCCAGTCCAAATCGCCGTTGGTGAGGTGCGAGTGGGTCACGAAATAGGTGATGCCGTTCGTGGAACTGGTCTTGTAGGTGTTATAGCCAGCCGCCCATCCTTCGTCGAAGATGCGAGCCACTTCTTTCGGGTTGGAGCGTTGGTAATATGACAATGCCACGTTACCCCAGTCGCTGGCGGCCAGTGTCGTACCGGTGTTGTCCAAGAATCCATTGTGGAACGTATCTTCCAGCAAGCGTTTCATATCCCATTCCACAAACTTCGTGTCTTCGCTCAGATAGTCCAAGGCTGGTGAAATCGGCATCCACTGAATGCCCTGCATGAAAATGGCATCGAAACCGAAGTAAGTCCACCATCCCACACCATGGCAGGTGAAGTTACTGTTATAAGGCGGTGTCATCGTCTTTTGTACACCTTGGTCGGTATATCCTGTAGAGAAAAGTTCGTAGTTGATGTTATAGCCATTGTCGTAGTCATGATTGCCTTTCGCATGGTAGGTGGCGTTGCCTGTATTTGTGTCCTTATGACGGTCGAACCAGTATTCAGCCGTTCCGCGGGCTTCGCTGACCCAGCCGAAAAGACCGGCATCGCGCATTTCCGGATTGTTCAATGCCACACCGAGCAGATACACACCACCCCAGCCTTGCATGGCCTCCGACGTTGACTCCTGTCCGTTGCCGTTGCCGTCGCCCATACCGCCAGCAAAGGAGTGGCCAGCCCACGGGTCGAAGGTGCGGAACAAGGGGAAACGGGTGTCATTTCTGTCCCAGTTGGCATAATCCTTAGCCAGCAGAGTGAGCATTTCGCCGTAGTTGTCGCGGAAGTCATCGTCCACCAATGCCAGCAAGGCACCGGCCAGCGTGAAGTAGCCGTAGTGGAAGTGATGGTCGTTGTAGGTATCGGAATCGAAGCTGCTGTTGTAGCCAATCATTCCGCCGTAGCGGCTGTCGCGGGCAAAGAAGTAGTTGTTCTCTCCGGGCGTGTAGGTCAGCCAGTTCACGAAGGCGGCCTTCAACTTGTCACGACACTGTTCAAACAGTTCCTTCTGTCCCATCTCACGGGCAAACATCATGTTCAAAGCCATCTGCGTCAGACCCTTACCGCCCCAGTAGGTGTCAGAGCCGAAGTCGCCTGTATTGGCATAACGCTGGAGCATCTCCAGCATCATGCCTTCCTGATAGGGATGGTTGGGGTCGTTATTCTCGTTAGGCACGGGATAGTAAGGCAGCATGCCGAAAAAGTCATAGTCAATCTCAAAGCTCGTTCCTTCCACCAGTTTCATCTGTCCGTGAGGCGTAGCAAAATGATAGAGCTCCGCACCTGGCAGGTGGGCTGAGCCGCTGTAGTCGCGATAGTGGTGCGGCATGAAACCTTGCAACACCTTCACGTCACTGGCCGACGGCGCATGGCGGGGAGCGTGAGCAGGTCCCGCGTAGCCATCGTCGCCCACGGGCACCGTCACCGTACCGTCATCGTCGGGTGTGCCTGGTTCATCGTCGATATCAGGAGCGGAATTGCCGTCACCGAAATCGGGAATGGAAACACCCGAGAGCAGGTTCTCGGCCTCGATGTTCCAGTAGGTACGCACCTTACCGGCTGCCTGGTCATAACGCCAGGTCACCTCCGTCTTTCGGGGAACGCTGTAGGCATATTGTGCAAAGGCATCATAGTCTGCCAGTGAAGGCAGCGTACCTACGACCACATACTGCTGGGCACCGCGAAACGACAGCGTCACGACACCACCGTTCAGACCGATGGTCGTATTTTCAGGCAGGAAGATGCCATAGTATTCAGGTGTCATGCCGTCGGCCGCATCCGTCATGCCAACAATGAAGCCATTGGTCACGTCACCGTCCTGAAGTGCCGTCCCGTCCTGTCGGAGCAGCACGGCCGCCATCTTGTCGTTGGCATATTGGGCTGCATCGTCGCGTACAATCTTCACGGTCGGACGCACGTTTCGCATCTCTATCCATGTAAACGGCATGCCGTGGGCCATCGTCGTATACATCAGCTTATTGCCGTCTTCCAAAGAGAATGCCACATCCCAATCGTGCCACCACTGAGCCGTGGCACTGCCGTTGGCAGGACGGAAGCCCACGCCGCCGATTACCACTTTTGTGTTGGCCTTCATCTCCGTACCATTGTCAATCCAGAAGGTTGGGTACTTCACGTCGAGACCGCTCTTCGTGGCTTGGACATAAAGCGGATAGGACCACAGGTGACCGGTGATGTCGTTGCCGTCGGCATGATCACTACCGTTAATCATGTTCGTCCACCAGTCATTTGTCGGAATAGGCTGGTTCTCCCGTTCGTGGATATTCAGCTTTCTATACTGCATATAGCGACTTTGGTCGCCGCCATGTGTCGTCGTCCTACTCACACTCAGTGGTGCATATTCGGCATAGCTGCCCTTACCTACTGGCATGACGCTCTGTGCTGGAACCACAGCCGGAGCCATCAATGTCAAACCGGCTAATAAATACTTTATCGTTTTCATTTTTACTGATATTCTTTAAACTTTACACGCAATCTCTTACGCCTTGAACTACGAATTTCCCCAAATGGAATGATTTGCCCATACGTCTTAGCTCTTCCCTCGTAATTCCTGACGTTACAAAGTTTTCAGTCCTCCCATATATTATAATGTAGAGACAATGAGGGTTCGTCCTCATCTTCCTCATCCATCGGAATCACCTGCACCATGGTCGGCAGTTCTTTGGCAGCGGCTTCGCCGTCCCATTTGCCAGAGCCCAATCCGAGGTCAATGCCATCCAGCAGACTATTCAGACGAGGACATACGATACTACAGTCGGGGGTTACATATCTCTTTCTCATCGCACCACCACCTTTCTGCCTTGGTGAACATAGATACCCTTTGCCGGAACACCGCACACCCGACGGCCTTGCAGGTCGTAATAGTCGGCCTTGTCAGCAGGTTCAACAGCGGCGTGCTTCTCAATGCCTGTCGGCTCATCCAGCAGGATGTCGAACTTACTCAGTGCCTGCCCAGATGTGATGTAAGCCCGGAAAGCCGGAATCACCGCCGTGGCAGCAGCTTTGCGGAACGTATTCTGGTCGTCCAGAATGTAAACATTACCACCGACCTCACCTGCCGTCACCGACTGATAAGCAGGAACGAATGAGGCTTCATCGCCCAGTTCTGTCTGCTTGCTAAAGTCCATCGTCACATTTGCAGCCTGTAGCTGAAGTCCAGATGCACCTATTATTAAATAAGGAGTACCAGCCGTCAGCGATGAGGATTCTTGGAAAAGAATGCCGCCTGTGGCTTTGTCGACGAGCTGGTAGGCTTTCACACCCGAAGGAACGCCAGTCGTGAACGGCACGACCAAGGTCTGGTAGTCGCTATAGCTGGCAGGACGGGTATAGGAAACCGTTTCAGCAGAGATTGTCAAACGACTGTTAATGTCATATCCGTCGATGAAATCGATGTTTTTTGAAGAGTAACTGCCATTTCTGACAATCACGAGATTCTTGGTTCCGGCCAACAAGGCAGCCTGTGCCTCCGTTACGAGGAACAGCGCATTCGGGTTTGTGGCCGTGATGGTGAGTGCCGACGGAATGTTTACCGCCGTCAGGTTATAGGCCAGCTCATGGTCGTCGTCGAAGAAGCTCCGCGTCGTCTCCGTCAGCACACCGCTCAGGCCATAGGCTCCCGTCGTAGCATCGGCCGATGCATCTTTCACCAATTCACCGCCTACGGCCAGACCATACACCTCAAACTCGTGCAGCTTCACACCATATTGTGTGGCGGCCTTCGTGCTTTCAAACTTTACATACCGCACACCGAGGTTATTCTGTGTCAGTATCACATGATCCTTCCAGGCATTGATGCCCGCAGGGTGACTTACGGATGCTGCCGTCTGCCACGTCGTACCGTCAACCGAAGTCTGTATGGTATACTCCTGCGAGCTGGCTCCTTCAAAATAGGCACCAACCATGTTCAGGTCGTAGGCTTTACCCAAATCCAACGTGAAAAATGCTGTATAGGTGCGGCCAGCCTCGGTTTCCGGCGTGTTCCCAGGATAAAGCACCCATGGTCCGTCAGCCTTGTTGCCGTTGAAGGCTATTGCCGGATCGCCGGCTTCTTCATTTTTGCCAATCACCTTGTCGGCACTTGCCACGTTGCTGCCATCGTAGCAGGCAATCTGTATGCTGTTGCTTGATACACCATCCTTCGTCGCAGTAATGGTCGCCCACCCCGTTTTGGTTGGCGTGAACACGTTACCCACGATGGCTCCCATGTCAGCAGGACTCATAGAATAGGTGATTCCATCGGTAGAAAACGCATTGCCATACTGGTCGGTAGCTGTCACTGAGAAGTTTATGCTTCCACCGACTTTGCAATAGTCTTCATTCGATGTCAGGTTGACGAGACTCAACTCTGGTTCACCCAACTTAAAAATACGGAACTCCCAGAAGCTATAGCCATAGCCTGTTCCGCGTTCAATACCCACAAACTTCACATAGCGGGCGTTGGCACGCGTAGACAGCGTAAATTCTTGCAGGTACGGGAATGTCGTCTGCACTTGATTGCTGGTAGAGGCAATTGTTACTGCATCCGAGAAGTCTGCCTGATCGCCAGCAATGATGTCGAACGATTTTCCATACGCCCCTTCCCATAGGATTTCGATCTTGTCAAACTTCTGCTTACTGCCTAAGTCCACACTCCACCACTGGTCATCATCCTGTGTTGACTCCCAGCGTGTACCGACATTGCCGTCCACGGCCAAAGTCGCATTTCCAGTTGAAGCTGTTGCCGTCTTCCCCTGCGCCAGATTTGTCTGGGCACATAGGTCTAATCCTGTGAAGACCGCAGCCAATAATAATAAGAATTTTTTCATATTAGGTTAGTTATTCGATAATCTATTCTGTTGGCAAAGGTACACAAAAACACCGCAACAGCCATTATTTCTATTACGCATAAACCTCACTTTTGAAAATTAATAGGGTAAAAAGGCCGCATGACAGTTCATTTTTATGCTCGGCCGGATTTGCGATCCGACCGAATCGAATATCAGCAATGGCAATACAATCCTATCCCCACCATGACGTAGGGGCGCGATGGTCCCGCTCCAAACGCCCAACCACAGACTACGAATGACACGGATTACACGAAACAACAAAAACCTCCGAACGGCTTAGTCATAGACTACGAATTTCCAGTAATCGCTTTAGTGCTTTTACAAAGCGTAGCGACTAAAAGAATTACACGAAACAAGATAAAAATCTGCGAAATCTGCGAAATCTGCATGACCTTTTATTTCCCAGCAGATCTTGCAGATTTTCACCTTGCTTCGTGTCATTAACTACTTATCTTCTTTAACTTCAGAAAAAAGAATTCGTGTCATTCTTTTAGTCTCCGCTCGGTCGGATTACACACAACAAGTAAGGTGGCATCCAGCTTACGTTGGAATGCCACCTTCAAGGAATTTATTCTAAGAGCTTTGTGTCAATCTTCCCACGGAGTCCAGGTTGATACCGGCTCCACATTGTCTCCATTGCCAAAGAAGTCATTCTCCTTGCCCTGCACACGGCCGCCAGGAGGAATGGGCGTGTTATCGTCAAGCTTTCCTGATGTTTTCTGCAAGAGATATTCCTTCTCTGTCACAAGGACAATATCAGTCATTGGTTTCTTATATATCATTCTTTTCATAATTCGTATTCTTTTTATGAAGTTACTTCACCACTACTTTCTTTCCGTTCACGATATAGATACCAGCCGGCAGGCTCAGGTACGGGTTCTTGTTGGCACGCACCTGTCGTCCGTCGATGCTGTAGACGTTGCCGAGGACAGCCTGGATTTCCTCGTCCGTAGCAGGACGGGTAATCTTCGTCGTCTCCGTGCCTTCACCCGGCTTGTCGGTCTCCTCGCCATCCTCAGGCTCCGGAGTAACGGCAGGCTTCTCTACGAATTCCATCGTAATCTTAGCTCCTTCAGCCACATCCGAAACCTTGACGGCTGCACGCCATGCGGGCAGAATACTGCCTGCGGCCATGTTGTAGAGTGTCAGGTCTGTGTTTCCACCAGGCAGACCGTAGATGTCGCTGTGGTAGTAACCAGGATAACCATCCCAACCCTTTCCGTTGCTCTCGGCCTCATAGGTAATATACGAACCAAAGAGTTCCACACCATTATCGTTAGATACGGCAATCTCCTTCATGGCCTCTTTATTGCCCTCGGGGAAGTTCAGAGCCTTCGGCACGTTGTTGTCGATGAAGTAGATGGTTCCACCACCCGCTTCTGCAGTCGACTTGATGAGGTACGGTGTGTTCATGTCACTGACACCTTCCACCTGTTCGAACTTCAGGTTGATATTTCCTTGTGCATCTTTCTCGGCCGTATTCAGGTGATAGAGTTCCATCACGATGCCGCTTCTGTCATTGGATTCCGCAATATTGACAGGGAAGGGAAGGACAACCGTTCCGAACTTGTCGGCACCCTTGCCGTCACCATCGGTGATGTTGCGCGAGAACGCAAAGTTCTGACCCGTGATAATCTTCTTGAAGCCCGTAAACGGATCCAGCTTCAGATAACCACCGGCATCCAAACCATTCTTATATTTATAAGTAGCCAAGTTGTCAATACCATCCAGGATCATCTCCTTCATCGGGTTGTTGGCATAATAGGTGGCTGCCTTGAAGTCACCGTCGCGCATGTCGAAGTTAAAGGCGGTCAGTGTCACGCCGTCGCGCTCATACATCACATAGTTGATGTTGAACTTGTTCAACTTCGGCGACACGAGGATGGCGTTCGGGTTGAACGTAAAGTAGTCATGGTCGCGGTCCAGACGATCGTCACCCGTATTTGTGAAATCCACCTCCGTCAGGTCGTAGGCCGTGGCGCAATACTGCTGGTCAATAGCAATAAACCTGTCCTTATCCCACACACCTGTCAAATAGACCATGCCAGCATCCTTCAGCCGGTCGGCCTCCGGATCATTAGGCGCATCGTTCACGCGCAAGTCGCCTGTCACGGTAGGCGTGGTGGCGGTCAGAGAACGTGCCACAGACTCGTTGTTTGCTTGGTCATAAACCTTGAGCGTATAGTTGTAGGTTTTGCCTGGGTCAAGGTTGTTGATACGGAAGCGTACGTCCGTTCCCTGAAGACCTGCTACATCACCTTCATAACCGCCAAACTCATTCCATATCTTATAGACCAGCATGTCGCTTGCCGTGTTGTCGGTGTAGTTCAACGTGAAGACAACATAGGAGGCTGCAGCGTTCACATGGTCTGATGCATAGACAGGAGCATCAACGTCCTTGTTGGCTACATAGTAATAGTTGTCAAAGAAGATGGGGTTGCCCTCGGCTTGAGCTACACGCAGCTCCGTAAGCGGCTGGGCGTCATAGCCTTCGGGTTTGAAATCATTAATCTTGAAAGAGATATAGTTCCACTGGTTCGGAGTTACCTCATACTCTTTGGACACCGTTGCGCCTAATCCATAGAATTTCACGGTCACGGTCACCTTGTTCGTCGTGAGGGTCGGATAGATGCAGAAATTACCGATGTCGTAGTCTGCGGGCTTTACTTCCTCATTTGCTCCCTCATTCAGTACAACGAACTGCGTCGGACTCGTCAGGTAAACAACATTGTCACCTTCGGCTACTGCCATCGTTCCCTTGGTACCTCCGGTAATGTTCAAGACTGTTATATTTTCGTTGTCTCCATCTACCTTTACGATGTCACCGTTTGCGTTGATCGTCCTGTTCATATAAACAGCCTTGATGCCCGTTTTGCTCGGAGCGGAGGCAGCCGGGATGGTCTCGGTCGTGAATGTCACGGTTTTGCTTTCCGTAGAGTTGGCACCGTCGTTGGCGGTTACCGTAGCAGTGTAGGCGGTATTCAGCTCCAAGTCCTTGAGGGTGTAAGTAATGTCGGCGGCATTGGCACCGGTAGTCGTATAGGTAGTTCCCTCGCCTTCGTCACCATCCTTTTTCACCACGATAACATAGTTCACATTGGCAGCAACGTCATCGGTGGCCTCCAGCGACAGTGTGGCAGATACCGGACTGACACTCAACAATGCAGCCGTGTTCAGCACAGGGGTAACATGATCCTTGACCATAATCCAGTGGTCGAAATAGAACTCCGTTTCTTCAGTGCCGTCGTCCTTTGTCAAGACAAACACCAGATAGTTCTTTCCCTTCTCATCAGCATTCTGTGCTACATAAGGTACGCTTACATAGTTCCATTGGCCGGGAATAACATCAACCGTTTCCCTGTGTGCGCTATACAGATTGTCAGCAAACAGCGTTGCCTTGGTAGCTGTGGTGGGATAGATCGCTACGCTCATAATCTGGTAGTCCGCAATGGTAGTCGTGTTGTCAGTATTTGGAACTTTCAGACGGCCATTGGCACCATAACCCGTTACCTTAACAATCTGGTGATTGCCTTCAGCAGCCACATAAGTATAAGGAGATGTATGCAATGTAGTATTCATCCCTGCTGGGAACGTTCCTGTTCCCCAAGTAGCAGATTCTTCTGCAACAGTAGTCCTTCCGTAAGTGTTGCTGTAAACAACAGCTACGTTTTCTTCAGCATAGGCCGGTTCCGTCGGAGCGGGGATAACCGCGGGAGCATAATAATAATAGATGTTTGTGACATAGAACTCGGCTTTCTCTCCGTCTCCAAAGACCGCATCTCTGTCTTTGGCAATTTTGAGCTGACGGGTATAGATATGTCCGTCGTCCTCTTTCAACGCAAAGTTGCCCAGCGGAATATCAATGCTGTTCCATTCGCCCACAGTAAGTCCTGTTTGGTTGGAATAGATTTCTTTAAAGGCACCTTGTCCTTGCTTGCCGGTAATGATATCGATGCTGGCCTGGGTCGTGTTGCTGACAGGATAGATGTCCACATGCAGATAATTCTTGCCCGTAATATCTACGTCCGTATTATATTCATAGCCCATGTAGTCTACATCCGTCAGGTGTCTCATCACCTTATTGTTGGCATCTTGAACTTCCTCGTCCTGACCACTGTTTGCCGTCCAGTTTGCTTTCGTCATGGTCGTGGCTGCCGTATAGAAACTGCCATAGATGCTTACGACATCCCCTGCGGCATGTGTGGGCGTGGGAACGTTGGGGTTATTGTTAGCCGTGCCATAATACACATTGCTGAAGACAAGTCTGCCGTCTTTGGGATTTGTGGAATACTGGAAAGTTAGGTAGTTTACCTTTGATCCATCAATTCCGGTCAAAGGAATTTCCAGTTTGTTCCATCCTTCATTCAGGTTTTTCGCTATGTTTGTTCCTTCTCCTTCAAAAAAGATGTTGAGAGTATGAGCGTCTTTCGACCACACATCAACAATAAGTGAAGTGTAGTTGGTATAATCTTTCAAACTGTTTGGAATTTGCATGCCACCGAGGTTATAGCCATATCGGCATACCTTTCCGTCAATAGTAAGGTTTTCCTGAGAGCCTCCCCAGCCCCATCCTTCATTAGACCAAGTTCCTGTCGTCCCATCATAGATGACATATACATTACCTGTTGGTGCTGCTGGTGCTGTACTGGGAAGTTCTGATGCCTGAACAGTTACAGATACATCTTGTGTCTTTCCATCTGCTGTTACTGTTATGGTGGTCGTTCCTGCACTCACACCCGTAACAACACCATTTGCGTCTACTGTGGCAATGCTCTCGTCGTTGCTGGCATAGCTGACAGACGTTGCTGTCATCTGACCGCCAAATTGGTCTGATGGCGAAATTGAAATGTTGGCAGTTTTGCCAGTAAGAATATTTGAATTTGTAATAGAAGCATTAATAGAGGTAAGAACAAGCTGATCGTTGTTCATGTAAATACTGAAAGAATTGAATCCAAATCCGTAATTACCCGTTTCTGTTCCTTGGTATTTGATGAAACGGGCTGTCTGATTTCCGACCTGATAAGTGTATGTCTTGTTATCACCAGCATTAGCAGGCGCAACGGTAGTCAGGTCAAGTATATGTCCTGCATTCCATGTGATGGTCGCACCATTGTCTGCGCTTGTTCCAAGACATACATAAGCGTGTTTGGGTGCCTCATTGTTGAAGTTGATGACAATGGTGTTGAATTGTTTTTCTGCACCAAGGTCAACATACCACCATGCATTGTTCTTGTTGTTCTCTTCGGCTTCCGTAGGAGCTCCGTAATTGCTCCCCCAATGTCCGTTTACGTCAGCTAAACCGTTTTCTGCGTAATTAGGAATTTCTACAGAAGAGGCATACGCTGATGCACCCTCACCCCTTGTAGCGAGGTTAGTCTGCGCTGATACCCCCCCCATTAACACGAAGAGTGTCAATAAAAGTAATGATAATCTTTTCATTGTTGTAATAATAACGTTTTGTTGATTATTGATTTTGATGTTAGTTATCGTAATATTATTCCTGTTAGGATATAGTTCGTAAGAACAACTTTCCGTATTCCGAATGCAAAGATATTTTATTATAAGGTAATAACAAATGGTTTTACCTCACAAAAAACTCACTTTTACTTGATTTTTCTTTAGAGAAAGGCTGCTTTTATCCACTTTCTTACCTTGCGGGTGATTGTAAAGATTCCTTTATATACGGGCGATTG